>JAIVIG010000201.1 GCA_020200675.1 Actinomycetota bacterium | reverse complement strand
ACCCTGGACCACTGTGGAGTCGTAGAATTATCCACCCATACATCCGCCACAAAATCACGCTCGCTTCCCGAAGGTAATCGCGCTTCTGGGAGCCTGTATGATCATTATTGTACCGCAGCTTGCCGAGTATGTATATCTTTGTAACATTCGTGTGGTAACAGCATCTTGCTAGGACCGCCGAATTATCCCCAGCGCGGGAGAGCCAGGCGCGAGATGAGCACTGGCCGTGGGTTTAGCACAGCCAGAAGAGGTCGGTAAACATCAGACTTCACCGTCCTTGTTCGTCGACGTGCCCTTTCGCCTAGAACATGGGTAGCGTTGCCGCGGCTCGAGGTTCCCCGAAGAAACCCGTACGTCGTGAGTTCTAGGTCCGCTCGAAGACGATGTCCTGGGCTCCCTCCCAGAGGCACAGCTCCCCGAGAGGGCGCAGGTTCTCCTTGCCCTCGGTTATGGTCAGGAAGTGGTTGCCGGCGAGCTGTCCCAGCTTGCTCGCGAAGATCGTGCCCGCGTAAGGGAAGAGGATCTCCGTCTCCGAGTAGCCGCCCGGGTAGAACAGGATCTCCCCCGGCGCCGGGACGCTGGTGGCGTCCTCAAAGCCCACCCCGAGATCGTAGTCGGCTAAAGGAATCCAGCACGACTCCTCGCTCCACCTCACGTGGATGATCTTCTGGCGGTAGGGCAACAATCGCTCGAACGCCTCGCAGGTCTTGGGGGACTTCTCCCTCTCCCAGCGGGCCATGAACTCGAAGGTCCCGGCCGTTATTTTCACGGCGCTCATCTTCGGTTCCTCCTCACCTATTTACGACGGTTTTCACTGCTTCTCCCATGCCAGCGGATCTTTGCGGCGTCAGGAGTCGGCCGACCAGCTCCGAGACGACCTTGCCATTGCGAAAGTCGGTTGTCCCGCGCAGTATCGTGCGGACTATGCGCCCCCGGAACGTGCAGCCCACGTACGGACTCATCTTGTGACGATAGAAAAGGTCCTCGGCGCGCAGGACGAAGCTATCCGCGTCGCAGGTGGGCGGGTGCGCGTTGAGAGGCATCTTTACGTAGGCCGTCATGCCCCCGGCCGCGAGCGCACGCGTACCGGGGGCGAACCCCTCCCAGTGGGTGCGTCCGGGTTCGTTGAAGTGCGCGTGCGCGTCGATCGCGCCCGGAAAGACGTGGAGCTCCCGGGCGTCCACCTCCTTCTTCCCCGAGCCCTCGAGGTCGGGAGCTATGGCAACGATCCTGCCGTCGGCGACGGCGAAGTCGGCCTCGGATGGGCCATCGACCGTAACGAGGATACCGCCCCGAATGATCAGGTCGTACATAGTCATGGGTCAGCCCGCAGGGGCTGCGTTCCGACTGGTCTTTGAACTTGGCGGCTCAGCGCCGTTCCTCCGCAGCGAGCGCGAGGAATCGGCTCGTAACCTCGATCGCCACCGCCACGTCCTCTTGCTTCACTGACTCGGCGGGATTGTGGCTTATGCCTCCCTTGCACCGCACGAACAGCATCGCGATCGGCGTGATCTCGGCCACCTGCGCTGCGTCGTGGCCCGCCCCGCTCGGCAAGTGCTCAACCCGGTACCCTAGCTCCTCGACCGCCCGCGCGAGCAGCGCGGTGAGCTCGGGGTCGGTCGGCACCGCGTGGCTTTCCTGCCTCACTTGCCAGCGATACTCCTCGCCGCGGGCCGCGGCTATCCCTTCGGCCCTTTCGCGTAGGCTTTGAACGGAGCGTTGGCGCACCGGGTCGTCCCCGTGGCGGAGGTCGAGGCCGAGGGTTGTTTCGGCGGGGATCACGTTGCCTGCGCCTGGGTGAGTCGTGATATAGCCCACCGTCGCAACCATGCCGGGTTGACTGCGGGCCGTTTCCTCCACCACCAGCACGAACTCGGCCGCAGCACACAAAGCGTCCCGGCGTCCCTCCATCGGCACGGTGCCGGCGTGCCCGGCTTCGCCGACGAAGCCTACGCTGATGCGGCTCTGGCCAGCGATGGCCGAGACGACACTGACAGGCAGACCGAGCCGCTCGAGCACCGGTCCCTGCTCGATGTGCACCTCGCAGTAGCCGAGCAGGTCGCTCCCGTCGCGGCCGTCCTTTGCTAAAGCGTCGGGATCGCCACCCAAAGAGCGCACCGCGTCAGATAGCTTCACCCCATCGGCGTCCTCAAGGTTAAGGAGCCGAGGGTCGAAGGTGCCCGCGAAGACGGAGCTGCCGAGAAAGGTCGTGCCGAAACGCAAGCCTTCTTCGTCGGCGAAGCCGACCACCTCGACGGCGAACGGCAGGCGCTCATTGCGCTGGTGCAAACGTTCGACGCAAGCCAGCGCGACCATCACACCTAGGGGACCGTCGTATTTTCCCGCATCGCGCACCGTATCGAGGTGCGAGCCGAACACAAGCGTCCCGTCCCCCTCGTCCCGGCCCTCGTAGCGCCCGATGAGGTTGCCAATCTCGTCACTTAGCACGGTCATGCCGGCGGCTCGCATCCAGTCCGCGACCAGACCGTTTGTACGCCGCATCGCTTCAGAGGCGAAGGGGCGGACGAGGAGCTCGGGCTCCTCGCTAACTCTGCCGAGGGCCTCACACCGCTCCATCACGGTCGCAGCCAAATCCGTCATCTTAGCTCCCTCGGTAAGTGCTGTAGGACCAGGGGGAGGCCAGGAGCGGCACGTGGTAGTGGGCCTGCGGGTCGGCGATGCCGAACCAAATCGGCACCCGGTCGAGGAAGGGTGGGTCGGCGGAACCAGCTTCCGGCTGCCCGGCGAAGTACTCGCCGACATCGAAGGCTAGTTCGTACACTCCCCGGGTAAGCTCCTCCC
>JAIVIG010000200.1 GCA_020200675.1 Actinomycetota bacterium | reverse complement strand
GTTCCAGATGCTTGCGCGAGCTTGTCGGGTTCCTTGCCGGGCCTCCCGGTGGCCGCCCGGGCTACTGTCCGGATCGGGCCTAACGTACGCCTACTACGGAAGTCGTTTCCTTCCTTCGTCCCTGAAGCGGGACAAGTGGGTAGACCGCTTTGCCGAATCGACCGGTAGGCGAGGTCGTCGGAGAACGGGCTTTTTATGCTCCGTCTACGTAACTTCCTCCGCGTTACGCGAGCTCCCTGCCCGCGAGGGGGAGGCCAACCGCACGACCGGCAGCTCGACGGTCAGCGTCGAGCCCTCCCCGGGCGCGCTCTCCACCGAGAGAACCCCCCCAACCCCTTCGACCCGCTCGCGCATCCCCTTCAACCCGAAGCCCCCCGACTCCCGGTCCCTGGTCTTCCCGGATTCGCGGGCGGGGTCGAAGCCCGCCCCGTCGTCGCGTACGTCCAGCGTCGCGGTTTCCCCCATGTACGAGAGGGTAAGCGCCACCCGGCTCGCTTCCCGGGCGTGCTTGCGCACGTTGTTCAGCGCCTCCTGGGCCACCCTGAAGAGCATCGCCTCGACCTCCGACGGCAGGGGACACGGAGTGCCGGTGGTGGAGACGCCCGCGGAGATGCCGCTCTCCGTGGACCAGCGTTCGGCCAGGCGCCCGAGCGCCTCGGGCAGCGAGACGTTCTCCAGTGGCTCCGGCCGTAGGGCCCAGACCAGCCTGCGCGCCTCGGTCAGGCTCTCCCGGGCGGTCAGCCGCGCCTGGTCCAAGTGGTGCTGCGCTCGATCCAGGTTCGAGGGTATGACGCCTTCGGCGGCCTCTAGGTTCATGACGATGCTGGTGAAGCCTTGGGCGAGGGTGTCGTGGATCTCGTGGGCCATGCGCTGGCGCTCTCTGAGGACCCCCGCCTGCCGCCCGGCCTTGCGCGCCTCGTCGAGGAGGCGCAGGTTCTCCAGGGCAAGCGCCGCCTGCACCCCTATGGTGAGGCAGGCACGGACCGTGCTCCTGGGTATGCGCTTCTTGCGAGAGGCCACGGCGAGCAGCCCGATTATCCCTCCCCCGGGCGCGACCAGCGGCAATAGCAGGACCGATCGGACGCCCTTCTGCCGCCACGTCGCGCGCTCGGAAGCGGACAGCCTCCCGGGGCGCAGCGTCCACGAAGATCCCCTTCCAGAGCCCGCCAGCGCCAGCACGTCTAGCCCATCGAAACCTACCTCATCGGGCCAGTGCCGCGAGAACCACGGTCTCCAGGTATCCAGGCCTTCGGACCCGTCGGGAGAATCTTCCTCTGCCTGGCCAGGAGGCTGCCACAATGCCTCTCCGATCGTCGCCGAACCAGCCAGATAGACGTGGACGGCGGCGAGCACGTCTTGCGGGTCGCGCGCCGCGCTGATGTCTCGGCTGACCCGGTAGAAAGCTTCTTGACCCGCCAGAACACTCCGGCCTTCGAGGCCGCCCAGCAAGCTACCCGCCGTTGCCATCACGAGGTACGTCGCCGCTTCGCTCAGGTCGAAGGGAGGGCGGACGTACGAGAAGATGGCCTGCACGACGACCACCGAGACCAGGGCCGCCAGCACCCCGTGTGTTACCGCCGCGGTGCCGACCTTGCGAGCAAGCCAGGCGGCCGCGAAGGCTACTAGCAGCATGTGTATGGTCGGCATACCCCAGGCGCCGTACGCGGTCCCGAACTGTACAACGGAGGACTGAACGTCGCGGTCGAGCAAGGAGAGAATCAAGAAGTAGCCGACGATCACCGGGAACAACAACAGGCAAGAGAAGACCCCGACCCCGACGCCGGTCCCGAGAACCCACCACCACTGCACGTTGCCCAACGCACCGCTCCCGGGCAAGACGCCCTTACGCTGGTCCATGCTCGGCTTCCCGCGGCCGGGATTTGGCGTCTACGAGTAAAACGCGAAGGAAGATCTCTACCCCCCGATGCTCGTCCTCAAGAAACCCATTATAGTGCCCACGTACGCCGGAAGCGCATCTCCCTCTCGATATCTCTTGCCTCCTCTACGCGATCTCGCGATCGACCCGCGGCTCCTTCTCGGTCGTACCCGTGCTTACAGGCGGCCTGGCCTGACTCAGGCTCTTCGAGGATACAGGGCTAGCGGTGCCTTCGAGAACTGGCGGATGCCCGTCCGCCTGAGCGACAAGGGCATCGTTATCGGAGTGCGAGCGGCGTGATCCCTGACGAACGCCTCTTTCATCAACTTCGCTCACCATCTTGCCTTATCGTTTAGGCGTGCGTCAAAATGTCCAGCGTAGAGAAGGAAACTAATGGTGAGGAGCGTACCGCACCAAGATACGCTTCGACATCCCGACGGAGCCGGCGCTTGGGACCACGGCAACGGACATGTTACCCGAACGCTCGCTCATGCCCGTTACTGTTAGCTCCGGATGGTCCCCAACAACGCTTCGCGGGAGCGTACCAGTTCATCCGGGAGACCGACGACGAACTCTACGGGTAGCAGTGCCCGGCTTGCGCGAAAGAACTTGTTAGCGCGTTACCACCCATAGTACTCCCACAAGTAGTACGCGAAATCTTCAGCGACATCGTAACCACTAGCGTAGGCGGAGGTGGCAATGGACATCGACGTGACCATCATCACCAGTATCATCAGTACCAACATGCGCGATGTCCTCATCTCACTCCTCTCTCACCGCTAGATCTCCGGGTGACCAAAAGCTTTCTGACGAACGTATCTTATTTTAACAGCTCCGAGTTTGCGTCCTCCTTTTGGAGGATTTTACTCTCCAAAAGGAGGATTTTTGCTCTGTCGACTCTGAGAAAGCCTCGGCTTGTTACTTCGACCAC
>JAIVIG010000455.1 GCA_020200675.1 Actinomycetota bacterium | reverse complement strand
GGCGCTGGTGGAGCGATGCGTGGCTTTGGGCAAGCAGCCCGAGGTCATCCGTTCGTATACGCGCTACCACTGGTGGCCGGAAGCGGCATGAAAAGCAAGGCTATCTATCCGGACTTGGTATTAGAGTATCCGCTGTTTCCTGGAACGTCGTTCCGGGTAGGATTCCCAGAGACGTTTTCGGCTCTACGAGAGAAGTACGGAGGTCGTCAGAATGTTCGGCAGAAAAACGCGGGAAAGGGTAGCGGGCAAAGCTACCCTGGGTGTCGCCAGGGGTGCTGGTAAAGCGGCCCTGGGCGCGGGGAAGGTCGTCAAGGGTGGCGCAAAGTCCAGGACAGCGCGCAAAGCGACGGGCAGAGCGGCCCGCGGCGCGAGCAGGGTTGCGCTCAAGGGCGGTAAGCAGGTCGCAAGCCCTGGGCAATCTGCCGGCTCTCGCTTCCTGAGGTATGGGTTCTTCGCTATCGCCGGCTTCGCGGTCGGCGCCCTCGTTGCCCGTTCGAGCAGCAGGGAGGATGCGTCCTCGTCCTGGGGTTCGGGGACTCCGACCGGGACTGCCGGCGGTGCCGCGGGCACGGTCTCGGACCCGACCAGGCCCGAGTCGCCCCAGAGGCCGGAGGACCCGAACCGCACCGGGACGGGGCGGGATTACTCTGACCCTTCCGCGGGTCCGCTTATCGGCCGGAGCCACCGAGGCCGTATCGGCGACGTCCCCGAGCAGCAGGAAGAGGTCGAGAACCGTATTCGGACGAGGGTCGGGGAGGACCCGCGCACGGCAGACGTGCCGCACCTGAACGTCGAGGTCAACGATAGCGTGGCGGACATCCGGGGCGAGGTACACTCCGAGGAGGAGAAGCAGGCCGTGGAGGAGATCGCCTCTAGCGTCGAAGGTGTCACCGAGGTCCGCAACCTCCTCACCGTCAACCCCGACGCGCCTACTCGGCGCGTCTGAAGCTGCAGCCGGCGAGGATCTAACACAGCGCAACGAAGTGCGCCCCCGCGTTCGCGTAGCGGGGCGCTGCTTTGCTCGGGTTCCCGGCCTACGGCCAGGTTGTTGCTAGCTTCGGATGAGGTCGAGCAGCTCGCCGCGTTCCTTCTCCATCGTCTCGCGGTCGCTGGCTTCGACGTTGAGGCGGAGGAGGGGTTCGGTGTTCGAGGGTCTGAGGTTGAACCACCAGTCGCCGTAGTCCACGGTGAGGCCGTCGAGGTGGTCTATCTCGGGGTCGTCGCGTTCGGCGTAGTGTTCTTCGACCTTTTTCATGACCTCGTCCTGGTCCTCTACTTCCGAGTTGATCTCGCCGGAGCGGAAGTAGGGGTCTATGGGAACGAGCAACTCGGAGAGGGGTTCTTCCTGGCGTCCGACGAGCTCGGCCACGGTGAGCATGGCGATTATCCCCGAGTCGGCGAAGTAGTTGTCCCGGAAGTAGAAATGCCCCGAGTGCTCCCCACCAAAGGCGGCGTCGTGCTTGCGCATCTCGGGTTTGATGATCGAGTGTCCGGCCTTGGTGCGGATGGGCCGGCCGCCCTCGCGCCGCACTAGCTCAGGCAGCGCCTTCGAGCAGACCGCGCTGTAGATGATCGCCGCGCCGGGCTCCTTCTCGAGGACGTTCTTGGCGACGAGGGTGGCGAGGATGTCTCCGGAGATGGTCACGCCCTTCTCGGTCACGACGAAGCACCTGTCGGCGTCTCCGTCGAAGGCGACCCCGAAGTCCGCGCCCTCGGCGACGACCCGCTCCTGGAGATCCTCTATGTTCTCGGGCTCTATGGGGTTCGGGGGGTGGTTCGGGAACGAGCCGTCGAGCTCGAAGTACATCGGGACGTACTCGAAGGGCAGCTTCTCGAAGATGGGGGGGAGCATCTTGCCGGCCATGCCGTTACCCGCGTCGACTACTATCTTCAGGGGCCTCAAGCCCTCCGTGTTTATGAAGCTCAGGCAGTGCTCGGCGTAATCCTCGGTTATGTCGCCCTCTTCGACGGAGCCCGCATCTTCGTTCGGTTCGGGAAGTTTGCCGGAGGTGATGAGGTCCCGGATCTGGTTTATCCCCTCGTCTCCCGAGAGGGCGATGGCGTCCTCTCGGCAAAGCTTCAGGCCGTTGTAGTCCTTCGGGTTGTGCGACGCTGTGATCATGGCTCCGCCCGGCTCTTCTAAGTGCCCGACCGCGAAGTACAGGGCGTCCGTGGAGACGAGCCCGATGTCCAGGACGTCCGCCCCAGCTTCGGTCACACCCTGGACGAAAGCATCCTCCAGAGGCTCGCCCGAGAGGCGCATGTCGCGTCCCACTACCACGCGGGAGCCCGAAAGTCCCAGGAAACTCACGTAGGCTCGCCCGATGTCCCGGGCCACGTCTTCGTTCAGGGCGTCTGGGTAGCGGCCCCGGATATCGTATGCCTTGAAGATCGACTCGTCCATTATCTCGCTCCCCCTATACCTGCGGGCCTTTTCGAGGGCACCTTACCCTATGGTGTACCAGAGCCTTGCGGCTCCGCATCTCCGGTACAATATCGAACTATGGTCGCTCGTGCAGAACCTGGCCTCTCTCGGCCTGCCATCTGAACCGATGAATCCCCGTTTCGTCGCCCTGGCGGCCGTTTTCTATGCGGCGCTCCTGCTCGCCGCCGCGATCGTGGGGGCGCTTGGCGGACGGAATGCCTTCGCTCTGGGCGACGCCGCGGTCTTTGGTCTGCTCGTAGGCGTAATCTCTGCCTGCGGTACCGTGGCTCTGAGCGTACTCCTCTATCGCTCGTTGCCGGCGCTGCGCCGGCTCTCCGACGAGCTCGCCCCACACCTCGTGGACGGGGCGAAATGGCGGGATCTC
>JAIVIG010000454.1 GCA_020200675.1 Actinomycetota bacterium | reverse complement strand
AGGCTACACCACCGTGTTCGTCACGCACGACCAGGAGGAGGCTGTGGTCCTCGCCCACCGCATCGCTCTCCTCTTTGACGGTCAGCTACAGATGTACGATCATCCGCAGGCCTTCTACGAGCGCCCCGCGAGCCGGCGGATCGCCGAGTTCTTCGGCGCGACCAACTTTATCCGCGGCCGGGCGCGAGAGCGGTCGGTCGACACGCCGCTGGGCAATTTGAGCTTGGCAGAAGCGGTTCCGACCGGGGATGTTACCCTGACGATCCGTCCTGAGGCCGTACGACTCGGAGAGGGCGAGAACTCCTTCTCCGCCCGGATCACACGCGTCGTCTATCTCGGCACTCGTATAGAGTGCGGCCTCGAGGCGAACGGCGTTGACCTAAGGGTGGTCGTTTCGCCTGATGCGAGGGTGCGGGAAGGGGAGAAGGTCTCCGCCTGGCTGCCCACAGAGTCACTGTGGGTGCTTGAAGATTAGAAGTCTCACGCAGAGTCCCTTTCATTGGGCCCACCCCGTAAGGAGCCGTCTCTCCGCGCGGTCGCGGGAGACCTTGCGGGATTTTGGAGTCGATCCCCGGGTAGAGCTTCCGGAGCCTTCCGGCCGACGATCCTCTTGAAGAGCAGCCATGAGATGATCAGCAGCATTAGGCCGTGGCTGACCGCGAAAAATTCCTGACCGTGGTACAGGGGATTGTAGTAGGAGACAGGGCTTGACCATTCCCAGTCCGAGATCGGCCAGAGAAGAGGCCTGGTGTCGTCTACGTGGGTGAGGAAATCGGCTATGGTGTGCCCGAACCAGCCCAGCAGGAACCACAGCAGTATCCGGCGCTGGTCGTGCCTCCCCAGCTTGAGGACCCGGTAGAAGATGAGCAGCGCTACTACCGGCACGGCAGAGTGCAGCGCGCTCCCCGTGCTCCCGAATGGTCCGTGGAAGTAGATTGCGTCCAGCAGCTCCTCGGAGTGCATGGAGCTCCATCCCTCCCGCAGGTAAGCCGTACCCACGTAGTAGGCGGTCCCGGCGAAGGAAGGGAGATCTGGAAACGTCGCCCCCACGGCACCGGCTATACCCGCCGCTCGTCCAGCTTTGATCCCGTGCTTCGCGAGGGCCCAGGTGAAGAACGCGTGCGAGTAGGTCTCCATGACGGAAAGTTTAACCGCTTGGAGGATCGTAGGATCTAGGGTACAGGCGTGCCCGACGTGAGACCCACTAGCGAAGAGTCGAAGCTTTCCCTGGGTGGCTCGGTTCTGCGCTAGTGGGTCGTATATATTCCTGTAGTGTCGCCTAACAGTTCTCGGTCCTCATTTGCGCGAGAGGGGATGCACGTTCGCAGGCGCGGAAAACGCATCGTTCTCGCGGGCGGCGGTCACGCGCACCTGTACTCCCTGGCGCGCACGGGAGAGCTCATCCGGCGGGGTTTCGACGTTACCCTCGTGGATCGTTCGCCCTACCTCTACTACTCGGGGATGGCGACGGGTGTGATCTCCGGCGCCTACGCACCCGTCGAGCATCGCATACATATCCGCCGGCTCGTGGAGGCGGGTGGAGGCAGGTTTGTCGAGGGCCAGATAGCGGAGATCAGGACAGAGGACAGAGAGTTCGTCCTCGAAGATGGCCAGACGGTCCCCTACGATGTGGCTTCCGTCTGCCTGGGCAGCGAGGTCGCCTGGTCCGGCTTGGTTGAGAACGGGGCGGGAGCACTCAGGGTCAAGCCTGTCGTGAATACTTTAGAGATACGACGCAGGTTGCTGGCGCTAGGCAAGGAGCGCTTGCCCAGGATACTCGTCGTCGGCGGGGGCGCCGCGGGTTGCGAGGTGGCGGCCAACACGCTGGCGCTGCTAGGCCAGCTCGGTATCGAAGGCGAGCTCACCATAGCCCAGGGGGGCGAGTCTCTCCTGCCGGACGCCCCGGGAAGGGCACAGAGAGAGATCCTGGGTTTCTTGCGAGAGAGAGGCGCAAAGGTCCTTACGAGTACGCTCCTTACACGCATCGGCGATGGCGTGGCGTGGACCTCCGATGGCCATAAGATCCCTTGCGACTTGCCGGTGTTGGCGGTTGGGGTCTCGCCTCCTGACATCTTCCGCGATTCACGGCTCCCCACTGATGACTCCGGTGCCCTTCAGTTAGACCGCCACCTGCGTAGCATCGGCGACGAGCGGCTCTTCGGAGGGGGCGATTGTGTATCCTTCCGTGGTAAGTCGCTTCCGAGGCTCGGTGTCTTCGCCGTCCGTCAGGGACCCGTGATCTTCCACAACCTCCGGGCCTCGCTGACCGGTTCGCCACTCCACGAATACAAGCCGCAGAAACGCTACCTCTACGTGCTCAACCTTGGGGACGGTACCGGGCTCGCCGTCTACGGCCGCTTCTCGTGGCGCGGGCGGCTCTCCTGGTGGCTCAAGCATCGCATAGATGAGAGGTTCGTTAGCGAGCACAGCCGCTAGCAACTCACTACGGAGGAGGGGTAAGAAATCGGTGTGCCGGACGGTCTAACCTGAGGCAGGACTCGCGTACATCAATCAGCGAGATGGGAGGGATCAGGAGATGGATCAGAAGAACGATCGAGTGATAGCGCGCGCGGGAAATGGCCTGTGCACCGAGGTAGCTGCGAACGGGTACTCTATGGTGGTCGACGAACCGGCCGCGCTCGGTGGCACTGATGCCGGACCTACGCCGTACGACTACTTGCTGTCCGCGCTCGGTAGCTGTACAGCGATGACGGTGCGCATGCACGCCGACCGCAAGGGGTGGCCCCTACAATCCGTGAGGGTGCGCATGAAGCACGGCAAGATCCACGCGAAAGACTGCGAGCAGTGTGAGAC
>JAIVIG010000453.1:2895-4176 GCA_020200675.1 Actinomycetota bacterium | reverse complement strand
GATTTGGTCGGGGACGTAGAGGGGGCGCTGCGGGAGAGCGGGCTGAAACCGCAGAGCCTGACGTTGGAGATCACCGAGAGCGCGGTGGTGGGAGACGAGGAACACAGCATGGCCGCCTTGCAGAGGCTGAGGGGTATGGGGGTGCGCTTCGCCCTGGACGACTTCGGCACCGGATACTCCAGTTTGTCCTACCTGAAGCGACTGCCGATAGGGCTGCTGAAGCTCGACGGTTCGTTCGTGGAGAGGCTAGGGAAAGACCCCGAGGACGAGGTCCTCCTCTCCGGCGTTGTCGGCATCGCCTCCGGGTTGGACATGTATGTGCTGGCCGAAGGTGTGGAGACACCCGACCAGCTGGCGCGCCTGAGATCCCTGGGCTGCGACCTGGCCCAGGGGACTACTTCTCGGAGCCACTCTCCACCGAAGCCGCGGGGAAATTGCTCGCGACCAGTCATCGCTAGTCGCCGCACGAGTGTTAGCTCGATGACCGCCGGCCTTAGGGCTGCCCGCGTCTGCTCCGTCTCGAGCGACAGACCTGCTGAAGCGGAGACGAGATGGGGACGCTCAGCTACCCCCGCTGCACGCACTTCTCGTCGCCACGCTCCTGCGCGCGAGCCGAGTACAGCTCGCCGGGGTTCTTCAACCCGAACAAGTCGCCTTGCTGGGCCAGCGTACGCGCCACGTCGTCCCGTATCCCTTACGCTCAAGCTACATAGCGTGCGATAAGCTACATAGCATGCGATAATAAACAGTATGCAGCTTAATGGGGGAGACGGACCTACTGGGTACGGAGGCGGACGTTCGAGTTCAGAGGTCGAGTTGCGGGCGCTGTTCGCGGCTATACAGGATGTCGTCCTCGTGCTCGACGCCCGAGGGCGTTACATCGACATCGCCTCAACAGATTCCTCGCTCTTGTACAAACCAGCTAGCGAGAGGATCGGCAAGACTGTTCACGAAGTTCTGCCCAAAGAGCAAGCCGACATGTCTCTCGATTGTATCCAGCGTGTCTTACGGACGCGCCGGCCAGTTAACACTGAATACAGCATCTCTCTCGAAGGCAGGCAGGTGTGGTTCTCTGCTATTGTCTCGCCACTGGCGGAAGACAGGGTAGTCTGGGTCGCCCGAGATCTCACCGAGCGCAAGCGGGCCGAGGAGGCACTGAGAGAGAGCGAGCGGCGCTTCAAGCAGCTCTTTGAGAACTCCGTCGATGCCCTGTTCGTTATACACGACGAGACGCGGGAGATAGTGGACTGCAACTTGGAGGCGTGCCGGTCTCTCGGGTAC
>JAIVIG010000453.1:0-2820 GCA_020200675.1 Actinomycetota bacterium | reverse complement strand
CCCCAACACGCCCTGGCGGCGGGCGCTGGCCGGCGAGCCGGGGACTATCATAGGTTTCCACGAGAACGTCCACCGCCGCAAGGACGGGACGACTTTCCCGGTGGAGGTGGGTGTGGGCTCCATCGACTACGGGGGGCGGCGTATGATCCTTGCCTCCTGCCGTGACATAACCGAGCGCAAGGTGCTCGAGTACGAGCTAGCACACCTGGCGACCCATGACTCGTTGACCGGCTTACCGAACCGGGCCCTGTTCCTGGACCGCCTTGAACATACCCTGGCCTCTACGCAGCGGCGCGACGGGTTGGTGGCCATTCTGTTCCTGGATCTGGACAACTTCAAGGTCGTCAACGACTCCTTGAGGCACGAGGTGGGGGACCAGCTCCTCGTCGCGGTAAGCCGGCGCCTCAAGGGGTGCTTGAGGTTCGGCACTCTCGTCGCGCGCATGGGAGGCGACGAGTTTACCGTTCTGCTCAAGGGCATCTCCGGCGTGGGCGACGCGGAGGAGGTCGCCGAGAGGATAATCCGGGAGTTGGAAGCGCCTTTCGTCATCGAGGGCCATCTCCTCTCCATCACGGCAAGCATCGGCATCGCCCTCAGCGACGCCGCGGGCAGAGAGTCGGGAGACCTCTTGCGGGCCGCGGACATAGCCCTGTACCGGGCGAAGGACGAGCATAAGGACCGCTACGAGATCTTCGACCCAAGCAAGGACGCGCACGTGCTGGAGCGCCTGGAGCTGGAGAACGATCTCAGGAAGGCCGTCGAGCGCCACGAACTCAAAGTCTACTACCAGCCGGTGTTCTCCCTGGAGAGCGATTACATCGCCGGGATGGAAGCCCTCCTGCGTTGGGAGCACCCCGAGCGCGGTTCGATGAGCCCCACCGAGTTCATCCCCCTCGCCGAAGAGACCGGACTCATCGTTCCCGTCGGACGGTGGGTGCTGGAAGAAGCCTGCCGCCAGGCGTGCGAATGGCAAGAGCAGTGCCCGAGCGATCCCCCCCCGATAGTGGGCGTGAACCTCTCGCTGCGCCAGTTCCAACATCTGGGGCTGGCTGATGACGTAGCCCGGATCCTGCGGGAAACCGGGCTCGATCCGGGCAATTTAGCACTGGAGATTACCGAGAGCGTTGCGATGCACGACGTGGACTCCACCGTCGCCACGCTCGAAGAGCTCAAATCTTTGGGCGTGTGGCTCGTCATCGACGACTTCGGTATGGGCCACAACTCGGTGTCTTACCTGACCAACCAATTCAAGATGGACCACCTGAAGATCGATGGCTCGTTCATCAGCGAATTCGTGGAGGACCCCGACAACTCGGCGATCATACCGGGCTTGATCGACTTCGCGCACGCCGTAGGCTTGAGGGTCATCGCCGAGGGCGTCGAGACGGCCGACCAACTCCGGCGCCTTAAGGAGATGGGGTGCGAGTTCGTCCAGGGTACCATCATCGCCGAGCCCCTGACCCCCGTGGCGGCGAGCGAGCTGCTGGCGAGAAAAGCCCTCTCCTCCGGCGGAGGACCGTAAGTACCGACGGGCGTGGTGGCTAGGACCATCCAAGACCTTTACGGTTGAAACGCAGGCTTAGAGAAGCATACGAGATGCTGGCGCTTTGCGGAGGCTGCGCGATTTCCTTAGATCCCTCGCTATGTTTATCCGCTTGAGCCACCGATCCGTGCCGTCAAACCTCGCCTTGAAGGAGCTCCTACCGTGAACGGCTTTGTAGTTGTCGATAAACAGGCACTCTCCGGGCAGTAAGGCGACCCCCGTCAAGTTTTCGTCTATCGCCCGGATCAGGTAGTCCATAGCTGACCGTGCCTCTTCAGTCTCCGGTCGATCCATAGAGTACGGGTCGAAGCGCACATACGGAGACCCGGGGTCCCCGAACAACACGGGTGCCTTCTCCCGCTTATTGTCTGTTGGATGCGATGGGTCTGGGCGGAAGACGAAGCGTGGCTCGAACAGGACTTCGATTCGGTCCGGGTCCAACCGTACCTCATCGATCGAGGTGAAAGTAGTGGGCACAGCGTCCGGGTTTCGCAGGCACATCAGGCCGATGTAGTCGCCGCGGTAGGAGTAGCGCGCGTCTTCGGTGTGCCAGACGAGATCCCGCTCGCTGCCGGAACCGAGCATCTCTTCTTTGTGGCTCTCGATGGGCACGAGGTCCTGGCAGATGAGCCCGTCTCTCTGGTGGGCCCAAGCGATGGCGTCGCCCAGGAGCGCCCCGCACAAGTTGAGAAAGACTTCCTCTTCTAGTGTAGCGGAGCTACCAGGTTCCTTTCTCCAGTGGGCCGGCGTCTTACCTATTTTGGCGTCGTCTACAGGATAGCCCGAGATCACGCAAACCCCCGACGGCTCCATCAACCTGAAAGCGTTGAGGAACCGACGTATCCTCCTGGGAAGCTCTTGAGCGTACGTGCTTGCGCTGTCGAGGAAATCGTCCTCTTCGACCGAACCGTGTCGAGAGGCAACTTCTCTCCCAAGCAGTTGGATTGCTTCTACTTCCTCTTCGGTCAACTCGAGCCTGTGCACGGTGCGCTCCTTTCTCTTCTCTGGTGGAACGAATCGGATTCAGTTCTCCGCTGGCTGAAAGCTAGCTCTGCTGATTCCTAAAGGCCTCGTGCATCGCCAATGTGCCCCCACCTTCGACGAGATTTTGTGCGCAAACCTCGTCCTCTCCCAAACTTCGGCAGCCGGTGAACCTTCATCTTCCGGCAGCTTGTACTCAACTACCGCCCCCATGTCTCACCCCAAATCGTTGGTGCTGGTAGTGGTGAGGGTGTTCCCCAACTCGACCGCATATATTCATACGCGGACACTAATAC
>JAIVIG010000288.1 GCA_020200675.1 Actinomycetota bacterium | reverse complement strand
GCGCGACGCCCAGAAGAACCAGCAGCAGCGTGCGCATGCCGAACTCGCCGTTGACCAGCGCGGCCACACCCGGGAACGCCGCCAGTCCGAACCAGCGGCGCACCGTGGCGAGAGCCGCCAGCAGCATCCCGACCGGGTGGAGGCGGCGTTCGGCGGTATCTGCTGGCGAGCTAGAGCTCATCCGCGGTCCGGGTCAGCTCGGCGATCCGGTCGCGCACCTCCGCGGCGGTCTTCTGGGCTAGCTGTGGGATCTCGTTCGGACCCGCCGCCGTGTAGAAGACGACCGTGGAGAGCCCCAGACGACGCTGCAAGGGCCCGCGCCGGGTATCCACGTGTTGCACCCGCGCCATCGGCACCAGCGTCCGCGTAACCTGCACGAGCCCCCGCTGGAGATCCACCTCCAGAGGCCGTATCTCGTAACGCCACCGCCGCCACAACAAAGTCGGCAGCACGCCCACCAACAGAACGGCCAACGCGAGGGCTCCGAGCACCGGCAAGACCGCGAGGTAGAGCGCCGCGTCCGCGCTCGCATACAGCGCGTAGCTCCCGAACGCGCTGCCCGCCAGAACAGGAACTGCCTGCAACGCCCCGGTGACGCGCCACAACAGCTTCGCCCGCGGGTCGAGTCTCTGCTCCGGTTCGTTCTTCAAGAGAGCTTCTTCAGGTCTGGGACAAGGGGACCACCGTGCGCGGCGGCCGCGCCTGGAGGTCCTTCGCGGCGAGCTGGCCGCAGGCGGCGTCTATGTCCTGGCCGCGGCTTGGTCTCAGGGTCGCCGGGAGGCCGAGCTCCCGCGCGTACCGCAAGAACTCCTTCGCCTCGCGCTTCGGCGTCGCGCCGAAGCCGGTGTCCGTCCAGTTGAAGCGGAGGAGGTTGAGGTGGTAGAGGGGATGATACAGAAGTTCCGCGAGGGCCTCGACGTGGTTCGGCTGGTCGTTGACCCCAGCGAGGAGGGTGTACTCGAAGAAGAGCTTGCGGTGGGTCTTCTCGACATAGTAGCGGGCGGCGTCCATGAGCTCGGGGATCGAGTGTCGCGAGGCTACCGGCATGATCTCTTTGCGCTGCTCCTCGAAGGGAGTGTGCAGGCTTATCGCCAGGTGGAACTGCTCCGGCTCGTCGGCGAAGCGCCGTATCTTGTCCACCAACCCGCTCGTCGAGGCGGCGATGGAGCGGGCCGCGAGGTTGAACCCGTCCCCATCGTTGAGGACCTTGAGCGCAAGCAGGGTCTCCCTGTAATTCAAGAACGGCTCGCCCATCCCCATGACGACCACGTTGGTGATGCGTTCGGGGGCGACGTCGCGGGCGGCGACGAAGACCTGTTCGGCGATCTCGCGCGCCTTCAGGTTGCGCTTGATGCCCAGGAGACCCGTCGCGCAGAACGTGCAGCCCATCGGGCAGCCGACCTGGGTCGAGATGCAGACGGTGCGCCGATCCTTCTCCGGGATCATAACCGTCTCTATGAGGTGCCCGTCGTGCGTCTTGAAGAGGTACTTGCGCGTCCCGTCCGTCGCCCGTGAGGCGCGGGTGAGCTCGAGGACCGCGGCTGGGGCCTCGGCCGAGAGCGCAGCCCGAAGACCCTTGGGAAGCGCGGTCGCCTCCTCCCAATCTCGTATCAGGCCGCCACAGAGAGCACCGTAGGCCTGGCCGAGCCGATAGGACGGTTCGCCCCTGCTCTTCAGCGCCTTTTCTACGTCGGGAATAAACTCCGCGGCCCTCAATTACGCTTCTCCTCTACTCGTCCGTAGAAAGATTATACAAACCGATCGGTAAAAGGCGTCGTACGACGGTAGAATCAGGCGCGTGAACGTGCTAGATCTTTTTATCTTGTTGTTCGTCGTTTTTCTCGTCTGGCGAGGTTTCCGCACGGGCTTCCTCGCGGGCGCGCTCTCGCTCGTGGGTGTAGTCCTCGGGGCGGCCCTGGGGTCGAGGATCATCCCGGCCCTCCTGGAGGGCGACGGAGACCTCGTCTTCGGTTCGGTGATCACGCTCGCCAGCATCGTGGCCTTCGCCGTGCTCGGGGACATCCTGGCCCGCGCCGCGAGCAGCTTCCTGCAAGAGAAGATCGAGGGCGCCAACTCCGAAGCGTTGGACCGGGCCGGCGGGGCGCTCCTGGGCGTCGCCCTCTCGCTCACCCTCGTCTGGGTGGCCGCGACCTTCGCGCTCGGGACCCCGCTCCTCTCGTCGCTGCACCCGACCATGCATGAATCCACGGTGCTCGGGGCGCTGAACCGGGCGATGCCTTCGACGCTCCTCACACAGGCCGTCTCCCGGCTCGACCCCATCCCCAGTTTCCGGGGTCCCAAAGCGGACGTCGCGGACCCGAACCAGGAAATCGCCAGCGACCCTGAGGTGCTCGCGTCAACCTCGCGCGTCTTGCGCGTCAGCGGGGTCGCGTGTGGCTACGGCATAGAGGGCTCCGGCTGGGTCGCCGCCCCCGACCTCGTCGTCACCAACGCCCACGTCGTGGCCGGGGAGATCTCCACCCAGGTCCAGCCCGAAGGGAACGGCCTGCCCCTCCCCGCCCGGGTGATGGCCTTCGACGAGAAGAACGACATCGCGGTGCTGCGGGTCGACGACCTGCGCCTATCGCCCCTCCGCCTCGCCGAGCCAAGAAACAGCGAACCCGTGGCCCTCCTGGGCTTCCCGGAGAACGGTCCGTTCGACATCAGGGCCGGTCGCGTGGGCGATACGACGCGCGTGATCTCCAACGACGCCTACAACCGCGGGCCCGTGGAGCGCACCGTGACCAGCTTCAAGGGCTTCGTCCGCCCCGGCAACTCCGGCGGTCCGGCCGTGAACGAAGAGGGCGAAGTCGTCGCCACCGTCTTCGCCAGCCGCGCCGACTCCGACGACGCCGGCTACGGCATTCCGACCTCCCTGGTCAAGCAACTAGTGGACCTCGCCCAGGAACGCCGGAACCCCGTCAGCACCAAAGAATGCGCAACTTAGTTTTCAGTAGTCAGTTTTTGTCCACGAGAGTCGCTGGCGCGGGGATTAGACTCGTCGCGGCGATTTACGGTAAAGGGTCGAAAGAGAGCGGCGGTCTCTCTCACCATCTTTACTGACAACCTCCAGCAGGATGAGGTCGCGTTCGTCCACGCCGCGGATACTACTAGAACAGCCCGAGCTTCGCGTCGTTCCTCCTCGCGGTTATGCAAACGACGTGCGTCTCGGGACGCGACCGCGCCACCGAAACCCCCGACGCTTACATACTTTGGGCCATTCTTCGACCATGTATCCGGGATCTAGCCCATTCGTACCTCTCCGGTGGTAGAAAGCCGGCGAGAATAATTTCGAGCGGGTTTGCGTGTGGTGTGATCGAAAGAGCAAAAGAGAACTGGCGGCGGTTCAGGGAGAGCGAGCAGGGCCACCGTTTCCAGGACCGTTACCGGCGGCACCAGGAGAACAGGCGCGGCAGGTTCGATGCTCGGACGTTCCTGAGCATCGGGGGCGGAACCCTGGTCGTGGTCGGGGGCCTTATCGCTGTGCCCGGATCGGGTCCTAGCTGGGTCATCACCTTCCTGGGGCTTGGCCTGATCGCCGGCGAGTTCCGACCCGTTGCCCGCTTTATGGACCGGGCCGAGGTGAAACTAAGAGCGTTGACGCGATGGTTCGTGGGCCTCTGGACAAGCTCTTCCACCGCGGTGAAGGTCTTGACCTGCCTGGCGATCCTGCTCTGTCTCGCCGCGCTGGGATACGCAGCTTACTACCTGTGCTTCGTAAGCTCGAACGGCTAGTCATCCGCGCACTCTCGCGACGCCTCATTCGACGCCCTCCTCGTCCGGCTTGCTCTAGCCCACTTGCACACGCCAGGGCCTACCGGTTGCGCCGCCGGTGCTCCTCCTTGAGCTCCAGGTACCTTTCGTCCTCGGCGGCCTCGCGCCACTTCTCGTAGAAGACCTCCGCCGCCCGGCTTTTCACAGGATCTGGCTCGGCGAGCGGCTCGCTCTTGTTCCCGCCCCTGTACTTCGCGTAGCGCCTTGACCGGGTGTAGCCCATCTGCAAGTACTTTCTCGCGACGTCCATCCCGACGAAGTCCCCTTCGTCCTTGTACCGCAAGAAACGCCCGTAGATGGCGTCGGCTGACTCTTTCACCGCCCCGGCGTCTTTGAAGCTCCACAGCGGCAGAAGCTCGCTCTTGTACGGTTCGGCGTGAAAGACGCCCTGCTCCCCGCGACCGATGCGGTACGCCTCCGGGTGCTCTCGCAGATCCACCCCATCGTACGGATACCCCATCTACCCAGTATAGATCCTACGCCCGCACCCAACTCTCCGGCAGCCAACCAAGTCTCCATGGTACCGATGCCCCTCATCTCGCCTGCGTCCCAAGAGACGCGCGAAATCTTCTTGACAGAACGTTCAATCGAGTATACTCTGTAGTTATTGAACACTCAATCAAGTAGGAGGCTGAGTGTCTGAGGAGTTGGATCGGCGGGCGCAGATCCTGGACGCGGCGTTCGAGGAGTTCGCGGCGAAGGGGTTCAAAGGGGCGACGATCAAGAGCATCGCGCGGGCGGCCGGGTTGCAGTCTCCGGCCCTTATCTACTGGTACTTCCCGGACAAAGACACCCTTTTTCGGGAGGTTCTGGGTTCGCGGATACCGGTCGTGAGAGCGGTGGCGGATCCCACACCCCTCCTGGATCTCCCTCCCGAGGAACTGCTGCCGAGGATAGGACGCGCCTACTTCGCCTTCGAGCAACTCGACGCCCAAACTCTGCGGCTCGTCGTCGCGGAAGCCCTCCGCCGTCCGGAGGTCGCCGAGATGTTCGTCAGGAGCGGTCCGGGGAGGGTGCTGGAGTTCCTCAAAGCTTATCTGGAGCACCAGATCGAGCTCGGCAGGCTACGCCCCCACGACGTTCGTTCGAGTGCGCGGGCGTTTATAGGAATGCTCATACCGCAGCTCGCGGGCAAGATGTTCTTCCCGGCCCTGGTTGAAGACGGTCTGACCGACGAAGATCATCTGCAGAACGCGGTGAGCATTTTTTTGGACGGGCTCCGTCCCGAAGGTTAGGAGGACTTCGTGAACACCACGATGACACCATCAAAGAGCGAGACGGACGTGCTGGTCGTCGGGGCCGGACCCGTGGGGCTTACCATGGCCTGCGAGCTGCTCCGGCGCGGCATCGGCTGCCGCGTCATCGAGAAGTCGGACGCTCTCTCACAGACCTCGAAGGCCCTGGGGATACAATCGAGGACCCTCGAAGTGTTCGAGAACATGGGCGTCATCGAGCAGTTTCTGGCGAGAGGTCTGAAAGTTCTCGGGGCGAACGTCCACGAGGGTGAGACCTTTTTGTTCCAGACGGACGCCCGGTACCTGAAGGCGCCCTATCCTTACATCCTGTCCTTACCACAGAGCGATACGGAGCTGCTGCTTCTGGGGTTACTGCACGAACTCGGCGGCGAGGTCGAGTGGTCGAGAGAGCTGGCGGGCTTCGGGCAGGAGAGGGATCGCATCGTCGCCTTTGTCGGTGGAGACCGCGCGGACGAGACGGAGGAGATCGCCGCTAAATGGCTGGTCGGGTGCGACGGCGCTCACAGCCGGGTGCGCCATACGTTGGGGGTTCCCTTCGAAGGGAGCGCCTACGAAGAAGAGTTCCTGCTGGCCGACGTAGATCTGGACTGGGACCGGAGCCGGGACAGGGCTCACGCGTGGTTGCACGAGGATGGGATTCTCTTGTGCTTGCCCCTCCCCGGCGGCCGCCGGTGGCGTCTGGTCTCGGACATCGCTCCGGCCGAAGGCGAAGAAGCTCCGCGGGCTTCCGTGGAGCTCTTCCAGGAGCTGATGGCGGAGCGAGCAAAAGATGCGAAAACGAACATCAGCAACCCGACGTGGATGTCCAATTTCAAGATCAGCCGCAGGATGGTAACCGGGTATCGCAGGGGACGCGTGTTCTTGATGGGCGACGCGGCGCACATCCACAGCCCCGTCGGCGGGCAGGGCATGAACACCGGCATACAGGACGCCTACAACCTGGGGTGGAAGCTGGCGCTAGTGATAAAGGGTAAGGCCCCCGACGAGCTCCTCGACACGTACGAAGAGGAGAGATTGCCCGTCGCCAGAGAAGTATTAAAGGGCACGAATGCCTCGACGAACCTCGTCGTATCCAGGAACCCCGCCCTCCGGTTCGTCCGGGATCGGACGCTGTCGCACGTTATGGGTTCGGGTCTCGTCCAGGAGACATTGCTCAAGAGGGTTTCGCAGTTAGACGTGAACTACCGCAAGAGCTCCCTGTCGGAATCTTACACGAGCCCTCAAACGCTGCTACCGGGCCGCAGGCAAGACGGATTTCGCATCAAGGACTGGCTGAACCTTCGTAGCGAGCCGAAAGCCGGAGACCGGGCGCCGCAGGGTCGCTGCCTGCGCTACCCGTCCCGGGAGGAGACCAGCCTGTTTCAGGAGTTCGAGGGCGCGAATTTCACCCTCCTGCTCTTCGACGGTCCGGCACGAACGGAGGAGGGCTACGCGAACCTAACCCGGGTAGCCCAGAATATCGAAGAGCTGTGGGGCGAAGACGTAAAGACTTACGTGGTCATCGCCGGCGACGACAAGCCCGAGAACCTGGACTGGGACGGTCCGGTTTTGCTGGACGTGGAGCGGGAGTTGCACGAGACTTACAACGCCACCGGAGCAGAGGCGCTGTACCTCGTCAGGCCGGACGGTTACATCGGCTTCCGCAGCCAACCGATACGCGGAGATCGGCTGCTACGTTACCTCGGCGACTTGCTCTCGACGGCATCCGTGCGTTCCGGAACAAGCGAGGCCGGCGAGCGGTACGCGAAAAGCTATGCAGACAAAACCTCGACGACGAGGTAAGCGAAAGGAGGTCTGCTGTGGCGAAGACGACGGTGGAGAGAGAGGCTATGCAGACGGCGGGCGGGGAGATACCGGCTTCCGGCGAAGCCGCGGCGTCGGGTGAAGTGCGGGACGTAAAGCGGACGACCTGCTGCATCGTGGGCGGTGGTCCCGGAGGGGCCGTTCTGGCGTTTCTGCTGGCGCGCAAAGGGGTTGACGCAACGCTCCTGGAGGCGCACCCGGACTTCGACCGGGAGTTTCGCGGGGACACCATTCACCCGTCGGTGATGGAGATCATGGACGAGCTAGGTCTCGCGGAGCGACTGCTGGAGCTCAGGCACAACAAGATCCGGACCTTCACTTTCCAGACCGTCGCGGGTCCCTTCACGCCCGTGGATCTCAGCCGCCTGAAGACGGAATTTCCGTACATCACGATGATGCCCCAGACGAGCTTCCTGGAGTTCATCACCGACGAGGCGAAGCGCTACCCCAACTTTCGGCTGGTGATGGGCGCGCGGGTGAGGGAGCTGGTCGAGGAAGACGGCGTGGTCCGGGGTGTCCGCTACGAGGGGCACGATGGCAAGCACGAGGTGCGGGCGCTTCTCACGGTAGGCGCGGATGGGCGCGGCTCGCGTGTCCGTCGCCTGGCCGGCTTCGAACCGATCAAGACCTCGCCGCCGATGGACATCCTGTGGTTCAAGCTGCCCCACGAGGAGGAGGATCCGGAGGGCGTACTGGGCCGCTTCGGTGGCGGTCACGGCGCGGTCGCGCTCGACCGCTTCGACTACTGGCAAGCCGGCTACGTCATCTTCAAGGGTACCTTCCCCGAGCTGCGCCACGAGGGAATCGAATCGCTCCGGCGATCCTACGCAAAGCTCGTCCCCGAGTTCGCCGATCGGATGGAGCATCTAGAGGACTGGAAGCAGGTCTCGCTGCTCTCGGTCGAGTCGAGCCGTTGCCCGAGGTGGTACCGTCCGGGACTGCTCCTGATCGGGGACGCCGCCCACGTGATGTCGCCCGTCGGAGGCGTCGGGATCAACTACGCCATCCAGGACGCCGTCGCGGCGGCGAACGTGCTAACCGAGCCGCTGAAGAAGAGCCAGTCGCAACTCAAGGACCTGGACGTCGCCTACCTGGCAGCGGTGCAACGTCGACGAGAGTTGCCGACGAAGATCATTCAGGCAGTTCAATCCTTGCTCCAGCGTCAGATCATAGCCAACGCGCTGAGCTCGAACTCGCCTTTCACGCCGCCGCTGCTGCTCCGCCTGCTGCTCCGCGTTCCGGTCCTGCGCAACATACCCGCCCATCTAATCGCCTTCGGCGCCTGGCCGGTTCACGTGAAGGGCGAAAGGAAAGCTCTATGACACGGCCCGCGACGTCCTCGGTGTCGGAGACGAAGCGGGCTACCGTAACGGTAACCTGCCTCCGAAACTTCAGGTCGGTCTGGAAAACCTTGAGCTGTTCTACTCTAGAAGGAAGGCACGTTTATGGCGACACGTTCACTGGCGGAAGAAGTGGACCTTCACGGGAAAAGCGCCGTCGTGACCGGCGGAAACCAGGGCATCGGCAAGGGGATCACCCTGCGCCTGGCTGAGGTCGGTGCCTCGGTGCTCACCACCGGCAGAAGGATCGAAGCCCTCGAGCAAGCGGTAGGGGAGGATTATCAGCGTAGTCTCCATCGACGCCTTCGAGATCAGCACCAACACGGCCAACTACAGCGCTGCAAGGCCGGCAACATGAACCTTCTAAATGAGCCGGAAAGTGAGGCGTGACCATGCGCAGACCGACGGCCGCAGCCGGCAGCGCGGTGTTCTTCCTGGTGGGTCCGGTCATCGTGGCGGGCCTGCTCCCGTGGTTGTTGACGGGTTGGCAGGTGCGCGAGCCCGTGCCGTATTGGGCGCCCATGCGTGTGCTCGGGGTAATACTGCTTGTCGCGGGACTGATCGCGCTGATTCAGGCGTTCGTGCGTTTCGTCGTGGAAGGCCTAGGGACACCGGCACCTATCGCCGCGCCTGAGCGCCTGGTCGTCGGCGGGCTGTATCGCTATGTCCGCAACCCCATGTACGTAGCGGTACTGGCGACCATCGTCGGTCAGGCGCTGCTCTTGGGCCAGCTCGGTCTGCTGCTGTACCCCGCAGCCTTCTGGCTGATCGCCGCAGCATTCGTCCGCTGGTACGAGGAACCGGCTCTCACCCGCCGGTTCGGCGCGGACTACGAGGCCTACCGGCGCGCGGTGCCCGCCTGGTGGCCCCGCCTGCGCCCCTGGAAGCCCAGCGAGCGCGACGAACCGAGCGCACGGTGACGCGCCGAGGCCCGAAGTCAGCCTGGTGGGCGATGCTCGAAAGAGCGGTTTCGTGGAACGATCGCTAGTTCGCGAAAGGATTTTGGTATGAACCCCGAACAGAAGAATCTCTTCTCGCGCGGGTTACTCGGCCTCCTCTTCGTGGGCACCGGTGTGGTGCACCGCACCAACGCCGAGCTCGTCCCCGACCCTCTCGCCGAGTGCCGCCGTGAGAGCGGGTGGGTAACCGGCCTCTCCCTCGCGGCCGCGGGGGGCGGACTCTTCTTCCCAAGGTTGCACCGCTTCGTGCGGTGGACGATGTTCGCGCTGCTGATAGCGACCTTCCCGGAGGGCATCGACCAGGTCAGAAACCCCGAGCGCATAAGGAAACCGGGGGCCCCCGATCCTGGCTTGGCTTCGCCTACCCGCACAGGTGCTGGTGATCGCCTGGATATGGTGGGCTACGCGGAATTCGCACGATACCCGCCGCTGACGCCGGGGTTGTGCTGACAAAGAAAAGGACGCAACGCCATGAAGACAGAAATCGTACTCCCGTTTGATGCCATAGATCGCACCGCGCTGCCCGTCGTCGGCGGCAAAGCGGCGAACCTGGGCGAGCTGACCCGCGCCGGGCTGCCGGTTCCCGACGGCTTCTGCGTGACCACGGCGGCCTACGATCTCGTGGCCGGAGACGCCGGCCTGGATTCGACCCTGGCTGCGCTGGCCGAGACGCGCCCAGACAACACGGCACGCCTAGCGGAACTGGCCGCAGCGGCACGCGCCAGCTTGTTGGAGGCGCACGTTCCGGACGCCCTCGCCGAGGCTATCGCCAAGGCGTATCGGACGTTGGGTGACGACGCATCCGTCCCGGTGGCCGTGCGCTCCTCGGCCACCGCCGAGGATCTACCCTTCGCGAGCTTCGCCGGCCAGCAGGACACGTACCTCAACGTCGTGGGCGTCGATGCCTTGATCGACGCGGTGCGGCGTTGCTGGGCCTCGCTCTGGACCGATCGCGCCGTCAGCTACCGCGCCAGCAACGGGATCGACCCCCGCGCCGTGCGTCTCGCCGTCGTCGTGCAGGAGATGGTCGAGGCCACGGTTGCCGGCGTGCTCTTCACCGCCAACCCGCTCACGGGTAAGCGTCGCCAGGCCGTGATCGACGCCAGCCCGGGCTTGGGCGAGGCGATCGTCTCCGGCGCGGTCAACCCCGACCACTTCGTCGTCGATACAGCTACCGGCGGAATCCTCGAGCAGCGTCTTGGGGACAAACGAGTATCCGTTCGTGCCGTTGCGGGTGGTGGAACACAGCAGGTCGAAACGGCCGGACGCGCAGACGAAGCCAGCCTTTCGGACGATCAGGTCCGTGCCCTCGCGGAATTGGGAGCGCGGGTCGAGACCCACTACGGGGCACCGCAAGACACGGAGTGGGCCGTCGATAGCGGCGGGGAGATCTGGCTGCTCCAGGCGCGTCCGATCACGACGTTGTTCCCCCTGCCCGCCGGAGCCCCGGCAACGGACGACGACCTGCGCGTCTATTTCTCGTTCAGCGTAGCCCAGGGCGTCTACCGGCCGCTCACGCCGATGGGCTTGCAGACGTTCAGGCTGGTGTTCTCGGCGCTGGCCACCCTTGCCGGCCATCCGCCGCGCAACCGGTATTCCGGTCCGGCCTTCTTCGCCGAAGCGGGCGGGCGCATCTTTGCCGATATAACGCCGGCTTTGCGCGCCAGACTCGGGCGCAGGCTCCTGGATTTTGTAACGCGCAACATGGAGGCGCGCACCGCACCCCTACTCAGACGCCTCGCCGCCGACCCTCGACTCGCACCCGTGGCGACGCCCTGGTGGCCCGTCTTGCGCACCATACTGACGGTACTCGTCCGGGGACGCATCCCGCTCCACGTCGTACGGGCGCTCGCGCGCCCGGAGGAGGCGCGAGCACGGGCGAGCCGCGTCGTGGCGGAGTTCCGCGCGGCGGGCGACGTGCCCCGAGACGCCGGCGCCGCCGAGCGTCTCGCCGCGGTCGAACGCCTGCTGTTCAGCTTCCCGCCACGCTTCTTACCCAGGGTTCCACCAGTCTTTATCGCCGGTCTGGCGGCCAGCGCCCTCGCCGGCAAACTCCTGGGAAACCTGACGACCGACGACGAACGGCGGGTGGTGTTGCGCGGCCTCCCGCACAATCCCACGACCGAGATGGACCTGGCGCTCTGGGGGCTCGCCGAGGAGGTGCGCGCTGACCCGGTCGCCGAACGCACCGTGCGCGAAACGTCGCCGGAGCGGCTGGCGCGCGAGTACCACGGCGGCGCGTTGCCCCCTACGCTCCAGAAGGGCCTAGCGAACTTCCTGCGGGCCTACGGCCACCGCGGGGTGGCCGAGATCGACATCGGTCTGCCACGCTGGTCGGAAGACCCGACGTACATCCTGGGAGTGCTGGCGAACTACCTCCGCCTCGACGACCCGGAGCTGGCGCCCGATGTCCAATTCCGCCGGGCGGCGCGGCAGGCCGAGGAGATGGTCGCAGATCTCACCCGTCGCGCTGGGCGCAGGGGTCGCCTCCGCGGGATGCTGGTCGGGTTCTTGCTGCGGCGGACCCGCGCCATGGCGGGCCTGCGGGAGATGCCCAAGTTCTGCATCATCCTGCTCTTCGCGCGAGCCCGGGTGCTGCTACAGCAGGTCGGGGAGGAGCTAGCGAGAGCCGGGCGGCTGGAGAGCGCCGAAGGCATCTTCTTCATCACCCTGCCCGAAGCGCACAAAGGCTTGTCCAGCACCGATCTCCGTCCTGTAGTCCGCGAGCGCCGGGCCGGCTACGAGCACGAGTTGAAACGGCGGCACGTGCCGCGCGTCCTTCTCTCCGACGGCACCGAGCCGGCCGCCGAGGAGACGCTCGACGCAGCCGACGACGGCGCGCTGCGCGGAACCCCGGCGTCGTCGGGTACGGTGACCGCGCGGGCACGCGTGATCCTCGATCCAAACGGCGCCCACCTGGAGCCGGGCGAGATCCTGGTAGCGCCTTCGACGGATCCCGGATGGACGCCGCTCTTCCTCACCGCCGGTGGTCTGGTAATGGAGATGGGCGGGGCCATGTCCCACGGCGCGGTCGTGGCCCGAGAGTACGGCATCCCGGCGGTTGTCGGCGTGCCGGACGCCACCGAGCGTATCACCACGGACCAGCGGATCACGGTAGATGGTTCCGCCGGGGAGATCGCCTTCGAGAAAGAGGCTTCGCCTGAGCGGGCGGCGAAGCCTGCTCGAAACTCGCACCCGAAGGAAGCGTAGAGCAGATCACGAACGAGCGAGGCGGTCGATGCCATTTGCGGGCGTGCAAGCCGCTTCCAGCAGTCCTCGTCGCGGCGGCACGTGCCCGAGAGCGCCGGAGATCCCGCTCGAGACGCACGAACCGACGAGGTAAGTTGGTTAGAGCTTGAGTCTGGTCGTTTCCATGGCGTCCCGGGACGACGGGTGTTGCGATTCTCGGAGCGACGACGTCCACGCACTCCGACCGGACGTGTATTCGTCGGCGCGCTCGTCCTGTGAACGGTTTTATTTACAAGCCGTGCGGTATGAGAGTACATTACGTAGGCGCGGGACGGTGTCCTCGTGCGCGGATTGGTTTGTATCTTCGGCGGCCTACTAACAGCTAGGGAGCGGAGTCTATGTACAAAGAGGTTTACGTCCCGGTAGACAACTCGGACTACTCCAACCAGGCGTGCGTGATCGGGGTGGATATCGCGCGCCAATTCGGGGGCAGGGTCGCGGGTTGCCACGCCTACGCGGCCAAGATGCACGACGTGCGCTTCCGGCAGATGGAGAGTGGGCTCCCCGAGGAGTTCCGCGACGAAGACGAGATGAAGCGGCAGCGCAAGATCCACGACCAACTCATCACCAAGGGGCTGGAGATCATCACCGACTCCTACATCGACGTCCTCGAACCGCTCTGCGAGAAGTACGACGTCGAACTGGTCCGCCACTCCCTCGAAGGCAAGAACTTCAAGGTCATCGTCGAGGACGTGAACGAGAACGACTTCGACCTCGTCGTCATCGGCGCGATGGGCATGGCCGCCGTGAAGGACACCGTGCTCGGAACGGTAACGGAGCGAGTCGTGCGACGCCTGACTAAGGCGGATACCTTGATCGTCAAGGACCTCGACAGGAGCCCGTTCGAGCACATCGTCGTCGCGGTGGACGGCTCGGCCAAGTCGCTCGGGGGCTTGAAGCGGGCGATAGAGCTCGCGCGGGAGTTCGGCGGGACGGTCGAGGCGATCTCGGTCTTCGACCCGTACTTCCACTACGCGATGTTCCACTCCATCGCCGGCGTTCTCTCCAGCAAGGCCCAAAAGGTCTTCCGGTTCAAGGAGCAGGAGAAGCTGCACGAGGAGATCATCGACTCCGGACTCGCCAAGATCTACACGGCCCACCTGGAGATCGCCAAGAAGATAGCCGCCGACGAGGGCGTCGAGTTGAAGACGACGCTCCTGGCGGGCAAGCCCTTCGAGCAGACCATGAAGTACGTCAACGAGGTGAACCCGACGCTCGTGGTGATGGGCCGCATCGGCTACCACTCCGACGACGAGATGGACATCGGCGGCAACACCGAGAACATGATGCGCTACCTGCCGACGAACGTGCTGGTCGGCAACTACGAGTACCAGGCTCCGGACCTGTACACCGCCGAGGAGCACATGACGTGGACCAAGG
>JAIVIG010000014.1:8526-19243 GCA_020200675.1 Actinomycetota bacterium | reverse complement strand
CCGGGAAGTCTGCGAGCAGCACCGCGAGACGTCCGACGTTCGCCCCCTGCTCGCCGGCCTGGGTGACGGTGCCGTTTATCACGTCCTCAACCTTCTCCGCGTCCATACCCGCGCGCTCTAAGAGCCCGTCGAGGGTATGCGCCAGAAGGGTGTCGGGACGTACCTCACGGAAGGCCCCACCACTTTTGGCGAACGGGGTTCGCACCGCCTCGAGGATTACCGGCTCTCTCATCTCAGTCATGATTCATCTCCTCCTTTTATAGAAGTATGCCCTCTCTTTGGCAGGAACTTTGGCAGGAACGCGTTCTCGACCTCTTCCGCACCGCGGCGAGCGGGAGGTCGCGTGTCACCGCCTACATACTAACGCGCGGCGATCCCGCATCTCATCGGGTTTGTGGACCGATTTCCGCCGGCATCGACCCGAACAGGGCGAAGTCGCGGTCATCTCCCTGCCCGTTCACGAGCCGAAGAGCCTCTTCGGGTTCTCGAAGAAGATGCGGTCTAGCTGCTCGTCGGTTATGCCGGCCTTCTTGAGGATGGGGAGGACGTTGTCGAAGAGGTGGGTTATGTGCCAGTTGGCCAGGAGCTCTTCGGCTTCCTCCGGGAGGACGGGGGGACGGCCGAGCCAGACGTTCACGGTGTCGTGGGAGAGCATGATGCGATCTCCGTATCCCGTCCCGAGGAGCCCGAGGAGGCAGGCCGTGCGCATCTCGTCCATCGGCATGCCCACGAGGCCCTGGATGCCATAGCGGTCGAAGGCAATGTTGACCCCGTGGTCGAGGGTAGCTATGTGGTAGGCCTGGTCCGTGTTGCCGTCCATGTGCCCGATCATAACCCGGTCCGGGTCGGCTCCTTCGGAGACCAAGAACTCCGCTTGCTCGGGGGCCATCGTCCCTTCCTGGGTGTGGGTGATGATGGGGACGCCGGTCTCCCTTTGGGCCTTCGCGCCGGCCGTAAAGAACATCTTCTCGTAGTCGGTGATCTCGTCCTTGCTCGAAGCGAGCTTGACGACGCCGGCCTTGATGCCCGTGTCGCCGATGCCGTCGGCGATCTCGGCCATCATCAGCTCCTCGACCTCGGCCGGTGCGCTGCCCAAACCCTGGCGAAACGCGAAGTAGGCCGGGGCTAGGCCGGGGCGCCCTCGCCCTCGAAGTAGTAGCCGGTCGAGCAGATCACCTGTATCTCGGCGCGTTCGGAGATCTCACGCAGAACCTCCACGTCTCGTCCGCACTCGTTGGGGGTGGCATCCACTATCGTCTCGACGCCGTGGGCCTTGGCCCTCTCGGCAACCTCGAGGCCGGTCTCCACTATGGCCTTCGGATCGTAGGGTCCTAGAGTGTCGCCCTGGAAACCGGGGAAGCCAAAGGCGAAGTGCTCGTGCACCAACGTCTTGCCCAGATCGTCCGAAGAGATCTGGCCCGTCACCGTGTTCACCATCGTCGCCATTTTCTGCTCCTCACTACTCGCCCTTCGCCTTCTCCGTCGCCAGGCTTACCTAGCGCTCCTTCTTCATTGGTCACGACCGCACGGTGGACCTCCTCAGGCCGTCGACGAGGCGCAGAGGACGGGTAGCGTCGCGAAGCGGTCAGCGAAGTCGTTGAGCTCAGAGTAGGAGATCGTCTCGTCAAAGCGGCGGGGCGCATCCACGTCCGGCACGCGCCTCACAGACTCTTCGAAGAAGCAGGTCATACTCTCCTCCGGCAGCGATAGCTACTCGGGGGCACGTAACCGGCGTACTTGTCCAACCACGGCTTGTTCTCGTGTGCAGTGCTCCCCACCTTACGATCTCCTATCCGCCAGCACTGCGGCTCTAACGAACGGCAGCTAGCCACCCCGATAGCAATGCTAAAGGTCCGGCGAGTTCGCGTCAAACGCCCCACATACCGCGGCGCACGAAGGACTGATCCGAATCCGGGTGAAGGGTCCGATACGGCCGCTGTTCGGGAGTAGGGAGGCGCTTCGCCCACGGCTCCTACCCCGGCAAGATGCCGGGGCCACAGGATGCCGGGGGTTCCAGAGTCGAGAAAAACAACTCTACTCCCTACCTCACTCTTCGTTAACCTGCGGAGAGTTTCGAGTAGCGCATTCTCCCGACGCGCCGCGAGCGCAGCGACTCAAGCTCTATGCCGGTCTCCTGCGTGGGATGCCGTTTGGCGACGGTCGGACGGCCGCGACGCGTCCCCCGTCCAAACCTGCTCCGCGAAGTATCGCACGTAGTTGCTGATGAGCGACGCGTCGATCTGGGGACGTCGCAGAGCGCTCCCACGCAGGGCCCGCCGCGTGCTTTAAAGGCCTCGAAAAGCCTGCTCCAACCCTACGTGAGCTTGCCTACTACAACCGCGAGTAATACTCTCGGCGCGCCTCTTTGCCGTCGAGCCGCGCGAGGTAATCCTCTAGCCACGAGTAGCGGAGCTCACCCCGCAAGCGCCGGCGATCCCGAAGCCCGGTTGCAGAATACCCGGTCACGAAGACGCGCAGCGGCTCGTCAAACTCGTCGGCGCGGGCGTCGTAAACTACCGCCGTGCGCCCTGCCGCCTCTCCCATGTACCCTCTCCTTTGCCGCCGTGCTCCCTCCGGTAAGGCCCGGAGCCGAAGCTCTTTCAGTACGGTAGCCCGATGTCTTCGCGATCCCCGGCGTAGCGCCAGGGGTGAACGGCTTCATCCCCCACCCGCTCAACATCCGGCTCTTCCCGAAGGATCGCCGCGTGGTCCTCACCACACCAGCCGCAGGTGGTCGCCGAAGGGGTGACGAGCCACCTCTCGCCACAGTCGCACTCGACGACGACGCATTCCGGGCACCACTTGTAGACCTGGCCGAACTCCACGTCTTGAACCTGGTAGCGCCCCCCACTACGCTCGATCACGTTTACCACTCAGCTACCCCTTTCCCCACCGCAAACCTCCGATGTTCGGCAGCTTGTTACTATTACAGCTAACTACCATAACTGCTACTTTGCCCGTTGTCAAAACGCACTTATGGGGATTAACGGCGTTCTTAACGGGGTTTAATCAAACCTTAAATCTTCTTTCGGGATCGAGGTACCGCGAAGCTCCTTCCGTTGAGGCTCCCACGGTATCGTCGGATGAGGGGTCGCGGGCGGTGGGCTCGCAGCCCTGCGATGATCGTTGCTCCTTTACCGTAGAGATCCAGCTAAGGCTTCAGGGTGTACTCGAAGTCCGCGACCTCCTCGGCGGCGCGGGCGGCGCGCAGGAGCATGGCTTCGGTGAAGTGGTCGCTCATGAGCTGGACGCCGACGGGCAGGCCGTTGGAGAGACCGCCGGGGATGCTTATAGCGGGGATGCCGACGAGGTTCACGGGGATGGTGCAGAGGTCCTGGTAGTACATGGCGAGCGGGTCGTCGATCTTCTCGCCGATACCGAACGCCACGCTGGGCGCGGTCGGGGAGACGAGTACGTCGTAGCGGGCGTAGGCGGCGCGGAAGTCCTCGATGATGCGGGTGCGAACCTTCTGGGCCTGGGCGTAGTAGGCATCGTAGTAGCCCGAAGAGAGGGCGTAGGTACCGAGCATGATGCGACGCTTTGCCTCGTCCCCGAAGCCCTCTTCGCGTGTTTTGCGGTACATCTCGTGTACGCCGTCCGCCGGGACGCGCAGCCCGTAGCGCACCCCGTCGAAGCGGGCCAGGTTCGAGGAGACCTCGGCCGGGGCAATGATGTAGTAGGCAGACAGGCCGTACCGCGAGTGGGGCAGGCTGACCTCCCCCACCTCGGCGCCCGCGTCTTCCAACCCCCGGGCGACGCGCTCGACCACCTCGCGCGGACCGGTCTCTATTCCCTCGCCCATCAGCTCCTTCACCACCCCGACCCGCAGGCCCGCGACGCCTCCTTCGAGCTCCGCCAGGTAGTCCGGTACCTCGACGTTCGCGCTCGTGGAGTCTTGCGGGTCGTGGCCGGCGATGGCTTGCAAGAGGAGCGCCGAGTCGCGCACGTCGCGGGTCATCGGTCCGATCTGGTCGAGAGAAGAAGCGAAGGCGATGAGCCCGTAGCGCGAGACGCGCCCGTAGGTCGGCTTCATGCCCACGACGCCGCACAGCGCACCCGGCTGCCTCACGGAGCCGCCGGTGTCGGTTCCCAGAGACCACCAGCCCTCGCCCGCGGCGACGGCCGCGGCGGAGCCGCCCGAGGAGCCGCCGGGGACGCGGTCGAGGCGCCACGGGTTGCGGGTCGGGCCGTAGGCGGAGTTCTCCGTCGAGGAGCCCATCGCGAACTCGTCGCAGTTCGCCTTGCCGACCACGATCATGTCCTCGCCGTAGTTCAGCAGCGCCGAGGCGTCGTAGAGTGGCTCGAAGTGCTCTAGTATCTTCGAGCCGCAGGTCGTGCGAACGCCGCGGGTGGAGAGCACGTCCTTCACGGCTATCGGCACGCCCTCCCAGAGCTTGACGCCGCCGTTTTTCATTCGGGCGTCCACCCTCTCGGCCCGCTCGATGGCGAGCTCCGGGGTGATGGTGACGAAGGAGTTGACGTCGTCCTCGACCTCCTCGACGCGGGCGTTGGCTACCTCGGCAGCCTCCCGGGCGGAGACCTCGCGAGCCTCTATCCTCTTCGCGAGCTCGTAGGCCGAAAGGCCGAGCAGGTCGGCGACCATCAGTCGATCCTCGGGACGGCGAATAGGTCGTCGACGGCGTCGGGCGCGGTCGAGAGGGCTTCCTCCGGTGGGAGACACTTGTGCGGCTCGTCGGGGCGCAGCACGTTCGTCAGGTTCAGCGCGTTGGTGGTGGGCGGGACGTCGTCGAGGTCCAGCTCGCCGATCTGGTCGATGCTATCCAGGATCGCCCCGAGCTGCCCGCTCATCTTCTCGACCTCGTCGTCCGTGAGGCCCAGGCGGGCCAGGTTGGCGACGTAGCGTACCTCTTCTTCGGATATCATTTTCCACCTCCGACTCTTTCTAACGCCTTGCTTATCTTAGCGTACCCGCGGCGATATTCTTCAGATTACCGAACGCACGACGCCGCCGTCGGTGCGCAGAGAGGCGCCGTTGGTAGCCGAGGAGACCGGGCTGCAGACGAACGCGATCATCGCGGCGACCTCTTCAGGCTCTATGAAGCGTTGCAGAAGGGAGCTGGGGCGGGCTGTCTGGAAGAACTCTTCTTCCACGGTGTCCTCGTCCTTGCCCTGCTCTTCGGCCATCTGCCCAACGAATGTCTTTATGCCTTCGGAGGCGGTAGGGCCGGGCAGCACCGAGTTAACCGTCACGCCGGTCCCCACGGTCGTCTCGGCCAGGCCGCGGGCGACGGCGAGCTGGGCCGTCTTGGTCACGCCGTAGTGGATCATCTCCATCGGTATGTTGATGGCCGACTCGCTGGAGACGAAGACGATCCGACCCCAGTCCCGCTCCTCCATCCCGGGCAGGTAGTAGCGCGCCAACCGTACCCCGCTCATCACGTTGGTCTCGAAAAAGCGGAACCAATCGTCGTCGGTGATCTCCTCGAAGTCCTTTTGCTCGAAGATGCCGAGGTTGTTGACGAGGATGTCCGTTTCGGGAACCTGCCGCAGCAGCTCCTCGACACCATCCGCCGTACCGAGGTCCGTCGCCACGCCCGAAACCTCGGCCTCCGGCGCCCGCTCCCGCGCGCGCCGCACGGCCTCCTCGACCCGTTCCTCGGAACGCCCGTTGATTACCACCGAGGCGCCCTCCTCGGCCAGCTTCGCAGCCGCCGCAAACCCGATGCCGGCAGTAGATCCGGTCACCAGAGCACGCTTATCTCCGAGTTGCAAGTCCATTGCCGTCCTCCGTTTCTCTTTGAGCCAAACCTCAGCGATGATACAGCACGATCCGGCAGGGGCGGGGCCGTCCCTGCATAGCGGAGTCTAGCCGCCCCCGTCCGTTTGTCGGCGCGGGAGCCTCCTCGGGTTATGCTAGTATCCTGGACGATGGTTTCGTCCAAAACAAAGCGAGAAGGTGTGCCGGTCCGGGTCGAAAAAAGACGCTTCAGCGTCCACGAGTACAACCGGATGGCCGAAGTCGGTATCCTTTCGGAAGACGATCATGTCGAGCTCATCGAAGGGGAGATATTAGAGATGAGCCCCATCGGCAGTCGCCACGCTGCGTGCGTCGATCGCCTCAACAGACTCCTGAACAGGCTTGCGGATCTAAGCGCTATCGTGCGTGTGCAGAGTCCGATCCTTCTAAACGGCAACTCCGAACCGGAGCCCGACATCTCCCTGCTCCGGCCTCGCGACGACTTCTATACCGGGGGCCATCCGACGCCCGACGATGTGCTCCTCCTTATCGAGATCGCGGACACGTCGGTGGAGCGAGACCTCGAGGTGAAGCTACCCATCTACGCGCAGGCAAGCATCCCCGAAACATGGCTCGTCGACCTGCCCGCGGAGACCATCGAAGTCCACTCGAGACCAGACAGCGGAGAGTACCGCGAGACCGTGAGGATAAAGCGCGGCGAAACCGTAACGTCGCGGACGATCCCCGGCCTCGAAGTCGCCGCCGACGATATCCTCGGGTAGACCCGGAAACGCTTACCCGGCCGCTCGCGAGGCCTGCACGGTGTTGTAGAGCAGCATCGCCCGCGTCATCGGCCCGACGCCGCCCGGCACCGGCGAGATCCAGGACGCCACCGGCTCGACCTCGTCGAACCTCACGTCCCCGACGAGGCCGCCCCCTTCCCTGGCATGAATGCCGACGTCCACGACTATAGCCCCCTCGCGGACGTACTCGGCGCCCACGAACTCTCGCCTCCCGGCGGCGACGACGAGCAGCTCCGCCCGGCGCGCGACCTCGGGCAGGTTCTGCGTGCGCGAGTGGCAGACGGTGACGGTGGCGTTCTCGCGCAGGAGGAGCTGGGCCAGGGGTTTTCCGACGAGGTTGGAGCGTCCGATCACGACGGCCTCCTTTCCCTCGATCTCCACCCCATTGCGCCTCAGGAGCTGAATGACGCCGTGAGGCGTGCAGGGCAGAAGGCTCGGCAGGCCGATGGAGAGACGCCCGACGCTCAAAGGGCTCAGGCCGTCCACGTCCTTGGCCGGCTCGATCTCCGAGAGCAAGGCGAGCGGGTCGAGCCCCTCCGGCAACGGTAGCTGTATAAAAAACCCGGAGACGGCCGAATCTCCGTTTAGCTGCTCGACGAGGGCGGCGAGCTCTTCTTGGGGAGCATCCGCCTCGAAGCGATGGGAGTGGGATTCGATACCTACCTCGTCGCAGTCCTTCTGCTTCATGCGGACGTAGGTCGCCGAGGCCGGGTCATCGCCGACGAGGATCACGTCGAGGCGCACCGGAATACCCCGGTCCTTCAGCCGCGCGACCTCGGCGGCCACCTCGGAGCGCACTTCGGCGGCGACGGCCTTACCGTCCAGGATCTTAGCCACTAGCTACGCCGCCCTAAAAGGCCGCGAGGAGCCTGGGGGCAACCTGCTTCTTGCGGCTCATGACGCCGGGCAGGTTTATGACGTTGTCCCTGGCCTGCTGATCGAAGACCCGCTCGATGGGGTCGCATTCGCCGACGCACAGGAGATCCGTGCCCCCTTCGACGATATCCGTGACCATGAGCGCCGCGAAGAGATAGCCGTTGCTCTGCCGCAACCCCTCCAGGGCGTCGAGCATCTCGCTCTTGCGCTCCAGAAGTCCGGCTCCCACCGTCTCTATCTGGGAGATGCTCATCGTGCCCGCGTCGCCCAGGGCATACTCCTTCTGGTCGCGGCCTATGATCTCCTCGGCCGAGAGGTCCGAGACGTCCGAGGAGGCCTCGAACATCTCCATCCCGAACTCCCTGGCGTCCAGGTCGAGCATCCCCTCCAGATAGCGCGCGACCTCTCGGTCGCGGTCGGTCGTCGTCGGGGAGTTGAAGATGACCGTGTCCGAGAGGACCGCCGCGAGCAGCATCTTCGCCGTGGACTCCTCGGGCCTGATGCCGTTCGCCTTGTAGCGTTCCACGATCAGGGTGGCCGTCGAGCCCACCGGGTCGAAGGTAGCGGGGATGGGAATCCTGGTCTCGATGTTGCCCACGTGGTGGTGGTCGAGGATCTCCACGACCTGGGCCTGCTCCACGCCCGGCACGCTCTGGCCTTTCTCAGCGTGGTCTACGAGCAGGACCTTCCGCGGTTCGGGGTTTAGAAGGTCCGTACGCGTGAGTATGCCCAGAGGAACGCCGTCGTCGTCCACGGCGATCGCCGCCCGGTAGTGGACCGCCATGACGTCGTTTGTGATGTCGGCGAGGAGTTCTTCCGGATTCACGCTCAACGGGTCGCCGGTCATCACCTCCCAGCAGGGCACCGAGAGCTGTATCATCCGGCTCGTCACGTAGGAGTCCAAGGGACTGAGCACGACCGTGACCCCCTTCTCTTCGGCCATCCTCAAGATCTCGTCGTCTGGTCTGACACCGTTGGAGACCACGAGGATACCCGCGCCGAGCTCGATGGCGCGCCGCTGGCCCTCCGTCCTGTCCCCGATCACCACGATGTCGCCGGTCTCCATGGACTGGCCCATCGAATCGACGCTCATCGAGATCACCCACAGCTTTCCGCTGGCGTCCCTGTCTTCTCCGACGAGGAGCTCGCCCTCCAAAACCTCGACCATCGAGTGGACGGAGACCGGGGTCGAGACGAAGGTCGAGGCTTCCCGCGACTCGCGGACGTACATGCGCGCCAGGTCCTTCTCGGTCACGATACCGACGAGCGCGCCGTCGTCGTCGACGATCGGCACCTGGCTTATGTTCTCCTTCGCCATCGTCAGGCCGACGTTGCGCAAGGGATCGTTCTTGCGGGCCGTCGTCACGTCGTTCATAACGTCCTTGACCCGGAGCATGATGTGCTTGAGGAGCTTCGGCTCTCCGGCTCCGCTCTTCTCGAGCGCCCACCGCGTCTGGGCGTTTACCTCCCCCAACCGCGCCGGGGCGTAGAGGTTCTCCGGGTCGAGCCTACCTTTCAACTCCGCGTACCCGATCGCCGACGCTATCGTGTCCGTGTCCGGGTTCCTGTGCCCGGTAACGTAAATGTGTGCCATCGAATTTACCCCTTCCAGAACCTCACGCCTTGCTCAAAGGCGCCAGCTCCGGCACGAAGATCCTCTCCTGCGAGCCGAACCGGACGACCACCTTCCCGTCCTGCGCCTCGACGACCTCTCCTACCCCAAACTTGGCGTGCCTTACTCTCTCTCCCGCGCTGAAAGCCGCGCCGGCCTCGACTCCCTCCGTCCGCTCCCCACGCCGCGGTAGAGCACTGCCCCATCCCCCGCGTCCCGCGGCTCCGCGGGAGGGGACGGCACCGGCCTTGAACCTTTCCGGGATCTCCGAGAGGAAGCGCGAGGGCATCTGATACTCGCGCTCGCCGTAGGTCGAACGAACCCGAGCGTACGAGAGCGTCAGCGTCTTCTTTGCCCGCGTGATCCCAACGTACGCCAGCCTGCGCTCTTCCTCCAGGTTCTGCTCGTCCATGGACCGAGCGTGTGGGAAGGTCCCCTCCTCCATCCCCACCACGAAGACGTGGTCGTACTCGAGTCCCTTCGCGTTGTGCAGCGTCATCAACGTGACCCTGCCCTCGCCCGTGAGCCTGTCCGCCTCCGAGAACAGCGCCTGCTCCTGCAAGAAACCGTCCAGAGTGGCTTCCGGCTCAACTCGCTCGTACTCAGCGGCGGCGTTCACCAGCTCCTGCAGGTTCTCCAGGCGCGACTCGGCCTCCACCGTGTTCTCCACCTCGAGTTCCGACCTGTACCCCGACTCGTCGAGCACGGCTTCTATGATCTCCGACGGCGGAACCTCCCGGGCGGCGACCCGCCACCCCTCGAATAGCTCCCGCACCTGAGAGCAGGCCTTGCGCGCCTTCCCCGTGAGCCCGGCCTCGTCAGCCTCGGAGAGGGCGTCGTAGAGGGAGACGCCGTTCCGGGAGGCGTACTCCTGCAGACGCGCCACCGAGGTCGCTCCGAGCCCGCGTTTCGGGACGTTGACGATGCGTTCCAGCGAGACCGAGTCGTTTTTGTTCGAGATCACCGAGAGATACGCCATGGCGTCCTTGATCTCCGCCCGCTCGTAGAATCGCACGCCGCCCACGATCTGGTACGGCACCCCCTCGCGCACGAGCACGTCCTCCAACGTCCGGCTCTGCGCGTTGGTCCGGTAAAAGACCGCCACGTCCCTCAAAGAAGCCCCGGAATCCGCGAGCCTCAGGATCTCCGAGACCACGAACCGCGCTTCGGCGTAGTCGTCCGCCGCCGTGAACACCCGGATGCGCTCGCCCTCGTCCCCGGCCGTCCACAGCTCCTTCGCCTTGCGCGAAGCATTGTTCGCCACTACCGCGTTCGCCGCGTCCAGGATCGTCTGCGTCGAGCGGTAGTTCTGCTCCAGCCTGACGACCTTCGCCTCCGGATAGTCCCGCTCGAAGTCCAGGATATTGCGGATATCCGCTCCGCGGAACGAGTAGACGGAGTTGTGCGTGACGATCCCGTTCGCTACAAAGTTGTGCGTGTCTTCGATGTCCAGGTCGTAGACCGGCCCGTCCAAATCCACCCGCTCCACCGACTCGACGATATCGTAGCCGCCGTGCTCGTCGAACATCGCCATGCCCGGCATCACCGATCCCGCGGGCACAAACGGAAGCGAGTTGCTCTCCCTCTTTCCGTTTTCATCGTTGCGCCCGAGGCGAGCCTTTTGGATCACGTTTACGTCCTCGATCCGCCGGCCGATGAGTTCCACGGTCTCCTGCAAGCGAGCGTAACTCTTGTTCGCCGTCTCGTGGCGCCAACTCTCCGAGCCGT
>JAIVIG010000014.1:0-8459 GCA_020200675.1 Actinomycetota bacterium | reverse complement strand
GCAATAGAGTGCATCGGCGTCCTTCCCCGCCGGTCGCCGCAGAGCGTAACAACCACGTTCCGCCGCTTCGAGTTCCTGGACCGCGGGCGGTAGTGCGGATGATGCAGAGAGAGGCCGCGATCGAGTAGTAGCTGCTTCGCGCTGGCACCGGTATCGAAAGCCCCGAACACGCGCGAGAGGTACGCCTGGTCGTGTACAAGCCCGTTAGCCTGAGCCCCATTCGCTAGTCGAGAGCTCTTGCGCGGCACGAACGGGAGCGTCGGAATACGGTATTGGAGCGAGAGTATGTACTCCTCGGCTCGTGCATCGTTTTCGGATTCGTGCGTTGAGATCACCCACAGCGCGTCGGCGTGCTCGTGGAGCATACGCTGCGCCAGCCCGACCATCGGCTTCTTCTGTCCTCGCGTATACACTTGCGTAGTGCCCAACCGATACCCGATTCCGTCGCGACGCATCAGGTACGTGAAGTAAAGCTGTGGCGCAACACCGAGACGGTATCCGGCGAAGTGCGTGTGCTCTGGGGTGCTGACGATCCGGCGCCCCGCCTCGGTGGTTATGGCGACCCCCTCCCGCCGGCCGTCCCGCTCGTAGCTGCGAATTACCCGAGCCGGCCTGAAATCTCCACTCCCGTAACCCGACATGACCTCGTCTCCGGGCTTTATATGCTCGATGGGCCGCTCCGTCCCGTCGCCCATCGTGACCAGCGTGCTCTTCTCCAGGCACTGATCATCATCGCCGACTACGCACAAGTTGCGATGCGCGGCCGCCAGGATGTTCACCAGGCGGTACTGGGCGTGGTTCGTGTCCTGGTATTCATCGACGTGGATGTACTTGAAGCGGCGCTGGTAACGTTCGCGGACTTCCGGGAAGATCTCGAGGAGGGCGACGGCTTGCATGATCAGGTCGTCGAAGTCCATCGCGTTGTTCTCGTAGAGCCGCTTCTGGTAGAGGTCGTAGACCTCGGCGACATTCTCGGCCATATAGCCCTCGGTCTGCCTGAGGTAGTCGCTCGCGTCCAGAAGGAGGTTTTTGGCGGTACTTATTTGAGCGTGGAAAGACCTGGGGTTGAACCTTTTCGGGTCCTTGTCAAGCTCTATTATGCAGCGTCGTACGAGCCTGACTTGGTCGGCGGAGTCGTAGATCGTGAACTCCCGACGGTACCCGAGCTTCTCGGCGTTGACCCGCAAGACGCGGGCGCAGAACGCGTGGAAGGTCGAGACCCACATCTTGCGCGAGTCCGGCCCGACGAGCAGCGCCACCCGGTCCTTCATCTCCGCGGCGGCCTTGTTGGTGAAGGTGATGGCGAGTATCTCGTCCGGAGCCGCGAGCCCCTGTTCTAAAAGGTAGGCGATCCTATGCGTGAGCACGCGTGTTTTGCCGCTACCGGCGCCGGCGAGGATGAGTAAGGGTCCTTCGGTATACGTAACGGCATCGAGCTGAACCGGGTTTAGCTGGTCCAAGAGCACATAAAAGAGTATAGCAGCCGGAGGCTCCACTTCGCCCGACGTCCGGCGCCGCGACGCGATTCCAAGAAACCGACCGGCTGCTCCCGCTTTACGAAGGCTGCGTTCTCCGTGCGGCTAGAGGGTGCGGACTCGCTCTACTCAGGCGGTATTGTCGTACTGCACGGTACCGGTCTCACCGCCCGGCACGGGCTGGCCGGCTCTGAGGTCCGGCACGCCGTCGCGGTTCGTGTCACACCCCTCGGGGAGCAAGCACAGAAGCTCGTCCTCGGGAACCGGGCCGCACCCCTCGGGGAGCAGGCAACGAAGCTCGTCCGAGGCGCCTGGCTCCGTCTGCGCCAGGGCCAGGGCAGTGGTCAACGTCAGCAGCATCGCCAGCGACACCGCCATTAGAACCAGCCTCTTTTTCACGATAGCACCCTTTCTCCACAAGTATCGACAGAATCAGAACTCTCTACCCGAGATTCCGGGTTCGCATCCAACACGATCCTCACGTCTCTTGCAGGACTTCACCGTACCGGTCGGCCTGATCCTCGGGCACGTCGCCGTCGATCTGCACCAGCACGTTGCCCTCGACGCGACCGCCGGACCTCTCTCCGGAGGAGGGTATGGTGAAGCTCATTTGCTCCTCGTAGGTCTTCGGGATCAGGCTCCGGTCCTCGGAGCGTTCTACGGCCCGCACCTCGCCGACCTCCAATCCCTCGTCGCGGAAGGCCTCTATCATCTCCTCGGCGGTAGGCTCCCGGTTCACCAGGCCCAGCACGATGACGAGGACCCCTGTGAGCAACGCGCACCCGGCGACAAGGATGAACAAGCCCCGGCCTCCACCACCGGCGCCAAAACCCTGCGCCATCTACCCCCTTCTTCCCACGGCGTGTGCCAACCGGTCTCAGATTACAGCACGGTACGAGCGAGTAGCAACCGTGCGCCGCGCGAACTCTGTAGTTCGCCGTTCAGCACGGCCGGAGACGGTATACGAAGACGGTGACCGTGCGGTCGTCCGACGGCACGAGACATTCCTCCGTCGAGAAGCCAAATCCCATATCCTGCATCCCTTCCAGGAATACCGGAGCGTTCTTACGGCCGGGGTCGGCGAGCAAGACCTCGCCGCCAGGGGTGAGTAGGGTGGGGATCAGGGCCGTGAGCGCGGCGACGTTCCTCTGCTCGTAGAGTACGTCGGCGACGAGTACGAGGTCGAAGTAGCCGAGACCCTGCGTGCGGGGCGTGTGCCAGTCCAGGATCCGCGTGCGAAGCTCGCGATCGAGGTTCACGAGGGCGTTGTAGCGGGCGAAATCGAGGGCGGCCTCGTAGTGATCCGTGGCCGTGATACCGGCTCCGCGGGCGAGAGCGGTTACGCTGGGGAGCCCAACGCCGCAGCCGAGCTCGACGACGCGCTTGCCCGCGAGGTGCTCTTCTCTAAGGACGTGCCGCGCGAGCGCCACGGAGCTCGGCCAGAGCTCGGCCCAGTAGGGGAGCCGCTCGTCCCGGTCGAACTCTTCCTCGTCTATGAGGGCGTCGGCCTCCACCGGATGCGTCATGCGGTAGCTCACGCCCCCGACTTCGACGACGGTCTCGGTTAGTTCGGTCAGGCCGCGAAGGTGCGAGCGGAGGCGCCTCCTGAGGGTCTCCGCTTCTCTGCGAGAAGGTTCTATCCGAGGATGGAAGTCGCGGCGGGTACGGACGCCGCGTCCGTACCCGCTTCGTCGTCCGACGCGTTGGCGCGGGCGGCGCGGGTTCCGCGTTCTTTGGCGGCTATCTCGGCGATGGTGTAGCGGCCGAAGACGCTCTCGAGGGCCACGCGGGCCTCGTCCCAGATCTCGCTCGTCGCGCACAGGGGTGCGTCGGCGATGTAGCAGGTCCCTCCGGCTGAGCAGCGCGCCGGGCGGACCTCGCCGTCCAGGATCTCGACGATGTCGAGCACGGTCACCTTTTCGGGGGACACGGCGAAGCAGAACCCGCCGTGCGCTCCACGATGGCTCTCGAGGATCCCCTCCCGCCTCAGATCGCCGAAGATCTGCTCGAGGAATCTCTCGGGGATGTGCTGCCTGCGCGCGACCTCGTAGGCGCCCAAAGGGGTACCACACTCATCGAGCGCCAACTCCATGAGCGCCCGCACCGCGTACTTGCTTTTCTTCGTAAGCCTCAAACCAAACTTCCCTGAACCAGACTCGCTCTCCGGGTGAAACTACGCTCGAATTGTAGCATACAACTACTAACGGCGGGGGTGGGCCGGCGTTTTGTATGCGCTCGCGGCTAGGGCGATCCGTTCGAGGTAGTGGACCATGAGGGCGGCGCGGACACGCCACTCCGGGGAGCCGCCCATATCGTTGGTGGGGTTGACGATCAGGTTCATCGCCTCCGAGTAGAGCAGGTCCACAGCGACTCTTGGTTCTTTGGTCACCTTATCGGATCGTTGGGTCGTCTAGCGCTCCCGTCAACCGGCTCCATCCGGATGATCCGGCTACCCATCGTTCGGATTATCCGCCAACCTCCCGCCCACGTCCCGAGACCGATGGCGACCGCGGCGGCGAGCACGACCCATGTCGGGACGACGAACTCCGCAAGTTGGCCCGAGCTAACGAGGGCAAGGGTGATGATCGCCATCGTCTTCTGCGCGTCGTTCGCGCCGTGACTGAAGGCGACGAAACCGCTAGAGAAGAGCTGAAGCCTGCGGAAGGTACTGTTGGCGCGTCCCGGCCGAGCTCGGCGGAACAGGTTGAGGAGCAGGACGGTAACGGCGCACGCGATGAGGAAGCCGGCGACCGGTGACGTAACGAGGGCGATGAAGACCGGATAGACCTTTGCCCACACCACCGCTTCGACGCCGTAAGCCGCGAGTCCCATGCCGATGAGCCCGCCGATCAGCGCGTGCGAGGAGCTCGAGGGAAGGCCCGCGCGCCACGTGATGAGGTTCCAGACGATGGCGCCGAGCAATGCGGCAATAATCATCGAGAGCGCGATATTCTGCTCGGGCGCTACTAGGCTACCCACCGTGTCCGCGACTTTCGCTTGAAGAAGCTGGGTCGCGACGATCGCACCGACGAGGTTGAGGACGGCGGAGAAGGCGACGGCAAAACGGGGCGACAGCGCTCGCGTCCCGACCGCCGTCGCGATGGCGTTCGCCGTGTCGTGGAAGCCGTTTGTGAAGTCGAAAGCGAGCGCTACGGCGATAGTAAAGAGGAGGAGTAGCGTCTGGGCATCAAGCATTCTTGATCGTGATACCCTCGAGTACGTTCGCCACGTCCTCGCAACGGTCGAGGGCGTCCTCTAAAAGGGTGTACAGGTCCTTCAGCTTGATAACCTCTAGCGGCATGTGCTGACCGCTGAAAAGTTCGGCGATAGCGCGGCGTGAGATCGAGTCCCCGACATCCTCGAGCCGGTGAACCTCGATTACGTTTTCACCACCCCCCTTGCCGGACTCGAGCTTGCCGATCGCCTGTTCGAGCTGCACCACCGCCTGCGCGATGAGCCTCGCCAACTCGCGCGCGGGCTGGGGGATCGTCGTGATCCCATACAGGTTAGTCGTGTCGGCGACCTCTTCGATATAGTCGAGGATATCGTCGAGACCGGCTACGAGCTCGTAGATATCCTCGCGGTCGAAGGGGGTAACGAAGGTCTGGTAGAGGTCGCGCACGATCTCATGGGTAAGATCGTCCCCCAGGTGCTCGAGGTCTTTGATCTCCCGCTGGCGCATCGGAAGTTTCGCTACGTCGGCGAGGGCCTGCTCGAGAAGGTCGGCGGCGCGGACGAGCGTCGCAGCCTGTTGCTCGAAGAGGTCGTAGAAGCGCCGCTCGCGGGGGACGAGAGACATGGTGCGAGCGCTCCTTCCCAGGATCCCTCGAAGCCGCTGGCTCAGCGTGGGGGCGGCCGGCTTTTGCGGTGAATCGGACATCTCTACTCTCTGCTCCTTCTTCTCTGGCTTCTACTACCAGCCCGGATCACGGGACGTACTATTAACGCTCTGATTTCTGCTTGGTGACCTTCGTGTGAATCTGTGTTTGGCGGCACCGCGTAATCGTAGCAGGTCTGCCACTACCTTAGGACTACGATAGATCTCGCAGACGTGCCGCGATGCGAAGAGTTTGCAGAGGATGACTCGACTACCATGGCTCGATAACACCACCGCAGGCCAAGCCTTCGATTCCCTGGTAGAAGCGGCGCTATCTGCTCTCGCGCTTCGTCTGTGAGGTTAGTATCGGTGCGCCGATGCGCCAGACGTATCCTGGTTATTCAGTCCTAGTCTTCGTCGGATTCGACGCGGCGCTCGCGGTACTGGCGCATGGCGCTCTCCATGCGCTCGCCGGTGACGAGGAACACCGTGCGTCCGCCGACGTCCACCCCGTGGTCGGCGATCCGTTCGAGGTAGTGGACCATCAGCGCGGCGCGCACGCGCCACTCCGGGGAGCCGCCCATATCGTTGGTGGGGTTGACGATCAGGTTCATCGCCTCCGAGTAGAGCAGGTCCACCTTGTCGTCGGCGGCTTCGAGGTCGCGGGCGCGGTCTATGTCGCGCTGCTCGAAGATGTCCAGGCCCTCCCGGAAGAGACCGTTAGCCGCTCGCGCCATCTCGGAGAGGGTGGCCGCGAGGTCGGGGTCCCGGTCGGCTTCGGCCATCTCCGCGACCGCGTGGCAGAGGTGCTCGCAGAGGGTGCCAGACCGGACCAGGTGGTTCGTGACGGCCTGCACGGTGTAGATCAGCCTCAGATCGCGGGCGACCGGGGCCTGGCGAGCCTGTAGGACCATGCACTCTTCGTCGATCTCCGATCCCCGCTCCTTGTAGCGGGAATCCACACCGATCTGCCTCCTCGCGGTCTCGGCGTCCTGCGCTTGCAGGGCCTCGACCATCGTCTCCAGGCAGCTCTCGACATCGCGGCCGAGCTCCACTACCTCCTCGACCAGCTGGTTGAGCTCTCGCTGAAACGTCTCTCGTGGCATGCGACGCCTCTCTATCCGAAGCGACCGGTAACGTAGTCCTCCGTCTCCTTGCGGTCCGGGTAGGAGAACATCTTCGTCGTCTCGTCGAACTCCCAGAGCCGGCCCGGGTCGCCCATGTTCTCTATGTAGAAGAAGCCCGTGTAGTCCGAGACGCGCGCCGCTTGTTGCATGTTGTGCGTCACGATCACCACCGTGTAGCGCTCCTTTAGCTCGGCCATGGTGTCTTCGATCTTCTGGGTCGAGACCGGGTCCAGGGCGCTCGCGGGCTCGTCCATCAGGATCACCTCCGGCTCGACCGCGAGCGTTCGGGCGATGACCAGACGCTGCTGCTGCCCCCCCGACAGGTCGAACCCGCTCTTCTTCAGCTTGTCCTTCACCTCGTCCCACAGGGCCGCGCGCTTCAAGGACCGTTCCACCAGCTCGTCCATGTCGCCCTTGTAGCCGTTGATCCGGGCCTAGATGTCCTGGTCTCCCAGCTTGACGCATCCCTCGGCGCGGGCCACCGGGATGACCTCGTGCATGCGGTTGAGGCACCGCAAAAAAGTGCTCTTGCCGCAGCCCGAGGGACCGATGAGGGCCGTGACCTTGTTTGGTCGGATCTCCATGTCCACGTCGGTCACGGCCTTGAAAGCACCATAGAACGCCGAGAGGTTCTCGGTCGTCATGCCCAGAGCCTCCGTCTTCGGCCCGGGAGAGGGCTCGTCGCCCTGGTAACTGCCGATGCCGGACCTCTCGCCAGAAATCTCGGACAAGGATCTTCCCTCCCTAACTCCTCTAGAATTCTCTTCTCTAGAAACCATCAAACACGCGCCTTCCTTCCAGTATAGAGATTTCTTTAACGTCTACCCACGCCTCTGGTACTTGTTCCGCAGCCATATGGCGACCGAGTTCGTCAGCAGCAGCACGACCATGAGGACGACTATGCCGGCGGCGGCGGCCGTCTGGAATGCGGGCTGTGGCTGGGAGACCCAGGAGTAGATCTGGATGGGTAGCGCACTGTAAGCACTGAGCGGGCTGTCGGGAGCGAAGGTTATGTAGGTCGCGGCCCCGACGACGATCAGAGGCGCCGTCTCGCCTATGGCACGCGAGAGCGCCAGGATCGTGCCGGTAAGGGCGCCGGGTAGGGCCATCGGCAGCAGGTGGCTCCAGATCACCTCCCAGCGCGTCGCCCCTAGAGCGTATCCTCCCTCGCGCACGACGCCCGGGATGGTACGCAACGCCTCCCGGGTAGCGATTATGATGACGGGCAGGATAAGCAAGGTGAGGGTCAGGGCTCCCGAGACGATGCTCTGCCCGCCGGTTACAGACCCCAACAGGTTCACGAAGATGCCCAGGCCCAGCAAACCGTAGATGATGGAAGGCACGCCTGCCAGGTTGGAGATGTTCACCTCGATCAGGCGGGTCAGCCAGTTGTCCGGGGCGTACTCCTCCAGGTAGGTGGCCGCCCCGATACCCAGAGGAACGCTTATGATCGCCGTCAGGCCCAGCAGCCATAGCGAGCCGAGCAGTGCTGGATAGATACCCGAGTTCTGGGGAAGGACCGAAGGAAAGCTGGTAATGAAGGCCCAGCTCAGGCGCGGTATCCCGTCCCGGGCTATATCCACCAGCAAGACCGCCAGCACGACCAGACCTATCATGGCGGCCACGAACACGAGGACCGCGAACACGCGATCCAGCGCATGCCGCACGGATACGGAGGTCTTGAAGACCACCTCGCCTTCTGGTCCGCCCTTACGTGCGTTCTTCTGGGCGCCGCTCTTCGTTGCCATCAGTAAGCCTCCCTAAAGCGTCGCACGAATATGTAGCTGACGATGTTCAGGATCAAGGTCATAACGAACAGGGTCGAGCCGACGGCGAAGATCGTGTTGTACGTCAGCGAGCCGGTGGGCGTGTCCCCGGAGGCTACCTGGACTATGAAGGCCGTCATAGTCTGCACCGACTCGAGGGGATTGGCGGTCAGTTGCGCGAGGTTTCCCGCGGCGACGGCCACGATCATGGTCTCCCCCACGGCCCGCGAGATGCCCAGGATGGTAGCCGCGACGATTCCCGACAGAGCCGCGG
>JAIVIG010000452.1 GCA_020200675.1 Actinomycetota bacterium | reverse complement strand
GATCCCAGCCCTCCACGCCCAGCTCCTCCACCGTGCCGGACGCGTCGGTCCCGGCGGCGTTGACCAGCACGTCTAGGCGCCCCAGAGCTTCGACGGTTTGCCCGACTGCCCTCACCGTCTCGTCCTCTTTGGCCAGATCCGTGGGTAAGGCCAACGTCTGGACGCCGCTCTTCGAGACTTCCTCCCTGGTGCTTTCGAGCTCCTCCGCGCTTCTTGCCACCAGTGCGACGTCTGCGCCGGCCCGAGCGAGGGCGATCGCCGTGGCCCTCCCCAGGCCGCTGCTGGCCCCCGTGACCAGCGTCGCTCTGCCCTCCAGTGCGCGATCCTCGTTTACTGCCTCGCTCATACTTCGATCTTCTCGATGTTGTGTCGTGGGAACACGAGCATGCCACATGCGGGGTCTAGTGACTAGCTCTAGTGGCGGAAGTCCGCGCAGCGATCAGTCGCTACCTTGATGCACAAGGGAGCCGCGGACTTTGCGAGTGGGTTTTTCGACGGTTTTCCTGCCATCGAGGCCCACGCTGTATGCCGGATGTTTCGTGATAAGGTTTGCGCAGGGTCGCGGCTGGACTGACTGGCGTAGTAGAATGGTCGCTGATATTAGGGGAACAATAGGTCTTTCGAGGACAGGGGCCTGTGGGGAAAGGAGGTCCAGGGTGGCTGAGATCACCTTTGAAGACGTTACCAAGGTTTACGGTGAAGATGTGGTCGCCGTCGATAAGATGAACCTGGATATCCCTGATGGCGAGTTCGTGGTCTTCGTGGGGCCTTCGGGATGTGGCAAGTCCACCGCTCTACGCATGGTCGCCGGTCTCGAGGACGTCACGCAAGGCAAGCTCTTTATCGGGGACGAGGTGGTCAACGACGTGTCGCCCCGGGATCGCGACGTGGCGATGGTATTCCAGAACTACGCGCTGTATCCACACATGAACGTTCGGGACAACATGGCGTTCGCCCTCAAGCTCCGCAAGGTCGACAGCGGTGAGATCGACCGCCGGGTCGGAGACGCGGCCAATATTCTGGGGCTCGAGGAATTCCTGGAGCGCAAGCCGAGGGCTCTCTCCGGCGGGCAGCGCCAGCGAGTGGCTCTGGGCCGGGCGATAGTGAGGAATCCCAACGCGTTCCTCATGGACGAGCCGCTCTCTAACCTGGACGCCAAGCTCCGGGTGCAGATGCGCACGGAGATCGCCAAGCTCCACAACCGTATCAGCACCACCACGATCTACGTTACCCACGACCAGACCGAGGCTATGACGATGGCCGACCGGATCGTCCTCCTAAAGGGCGGTGTAGTACAGCAGATCGCGCCTCCCCAAGAGATGTACGACCATCCGGACAACATCTTTGTGGCAGGCTTTATCGGTTCGCCGGCGATGAACTTCATCCAGGCCCATCTCGAAAAGGAGAACGGGGGGGTCGTAGCCGTCTTCGGCCAGACCCGGCTCCCGATACCACGAGAACTCCAGGAGAGAGCCGAAAACCTCGAACGCTACGTCGACGAGGAAGTGGCGTTGGGCATCCGCCCGGAGCACCTCGAGGACGCCGAACTCGCAGAGACCACGGATGAGGCTACATCCATCGACGTCGAGCCTCAGGTCATAGAGAGCATGGGCAACGAGAAGTACGTGTACTTCGAACTGCTCCAGGGCGGGGCAACAGCCCGCACGCAGAGCATGGAAGAGATAGAGTCCGAGATCGGTGCCGGAGGCGACGAGGCAGGAGAGCTTCTGGTAGCCAGGCTTTCCCCAGAGACCGGGGCTCAGGAGGGCAAAGAGGCGAGGCTGCTCATAGACGCGACCAAGGTACACCTCTTCGACCTTGAGACGGAGAAGACTATTCTCTAGAGCGCCGTGGAAGCCGGCTTTGCCCGGAGTTGGGAAGGAGGAGAGTGGGCTCTACAGTAGCCGAAAGCGCCGGCGGTAGAAGGGGCTCTTCCAGGGGAAGAGGACGTCTGAGCCGCCGGGACTTCCTGCGGTTGAGCGGCGCCGGGCTCGCGGGCGCGGCCCTGCTCGGTACGCCGGGTTGTGGTGGTGGTGGCGGTGGAGAGCAGGCATCGGGGGTCACGAACCTCGTCTTCTCTTTCGGGCCCGACGATTCGGGAAGCCTGACGGAGGTCGTCAACCGGTTCAACCAGGCGTATTCGGGCGAGATCCAGGCGGAGTACCGACAGATGCCCTCGGATACGGGGGGCTACTTCAACCAGATACGCACGGAGTTCCAGTCCGGCTCGTCGCCGATCGACGTGATAGGTGGCGACGTCACATGGCCAGCCCAACTCGCGGCGAACGGCTGGATCCTGGACCTCTCGGACCTGTTTACCGAGGACATGCGTGGCGACTTTATAGACGCCACCGTGCAATCCTGCACCTACCAGGACAAGGTGTGGGGAGTCCCGTGGTTCACGGACACCGGGTTGCTCTGGTACCGCAAAGACCTCGTCGAAGAGAGCGGGTACTCCGAGGGTCCCCGAACCTGGGACGAGCTGAAAGAGATGGCCGAAAAGTCCAGCCGGGACTCAGGCACGGAGTTCGGGTTCGTCTTCCAGGGAGCACAGTACGAAGGCGCGGTGGTGGATGGCCTGGAGTACATCTGGACCTCCGGCGGGGAGGTGCTCACCGACAGCGGAGAGGTACTCGCCGACCAGCCCGACGCGATAACCGGGCTCACGACTCAGCGGAGCATGATCGAGGACGGCGTCTCCCCGATCGCGGTGGTCAATTACAAGGAGCGTCCCAGATAACTCCGGACCAGGTGGAGATCACCCCGCTCCCGTACAACGAGGGCGGCGAGAGCCACAGCGGCCTCGGCGGGTGGAATATGTACGTCAACGCCGCCTCGGAGGACAAGCTGGACGCCATCTGGGAATTTATCCAGTTCTTTACCATGAACGATGAGCAGCAGAGGTTTCGGGTGACCAGCGGAGGCTTCTTGCCACCCCTCAAGTCCCTCTACGAAGACCAGGAGATCCTGGACAGCCAGCCGGTCGTGAGCATCGCCGGAGATGCCCTGGAGAGGGCGCTTACGCGGCCGATCTCTCCTTTCTACTCGGACGTGTCGCTGGCGATGCAGAGGCAGTTCGCCGAATCTTTGAAGGGAACCGTGACGCCCGAGGAGGCCGCGCAGAACCTACAGCAGGAGATAACCAGTCGCATCGAGTTGGGAGAGCGGTTGCTCGTCGAGGACCGTAGTGGATAGGGAGACCGGAGGGGCATCAACTTTGCACCCTCTGCAAAGAGTTAGGAGGTAGCGTTGACGACGAGAGCGGGAACCCCGGAGAAAAAGGGAGGGGGGATCGGGAGGGTCTTCAGGGAGGAGTTCAGGAACCCGGAGCGACGAACCGCTTACTACATGGTCCTGCCGACCCTGCTGGTCATCCTGGGAATTGCGTTCTACCCGATAGTGGTCTCGCTGCTCAACAGCTTCCGCCTGAGTCTGCCCGGCCAGCCGGGAGGCGAGTGGGCCGGTCTGCAGAACTACGTCTACCTGTTCCGGGACAGCCCCTTTCAAGCGGCGCTCGTAAACACCGTGGTCTTCACCGTGGTGAGCGTGGTCCTGGAGTTCGTGATCGGGCTGGCCATAGCGCTCGCCATAAACCGGGCGTTTCAGGGCCGGGGGATGGTGCGAGCCGCGATCCTGGTGCCCTGGGCGTTCCCCATAGTTGTTTCGGCGGTCATGTGGCGGCTGATGTACCAGGATCAGGTCGGGATAATAAACTACATAGTGACCGCTCTGGGCCTCATAGACCAGCCGATACTCACCGACAACGTGACGGTTATGATCGGGGCGATCGTGTCGGACGTCTGGAAGACGACCCCGTTTATGGCGCTGCTCCTCCTGGCCGGGCTCCAGACCATTCCCGGCGACGTCTACGAGGCCGCCAGGGTGGATGGCGCCAGCAAGGTTCAGCAGTTCTTCCGCATAACGCTGCCGCTCTTGGGGCCGTCCATCCTGGTCGCGCTCCTCTTCAGGACGCTCGACTCCTGGCGCGTCTACGACCTGTTCTGGGCGATGAGCGACAAGCAGCTGGAGTCGCTCTCGACCTACACGTACAAGGCCGTGCGCGACAGCCAGCTGCTGTTCCCCGTGGGGAACGCGGCGGCGGTGATCACGTTCCTGACCGCGTTCTTGATCGCGATCTTCTTTATCAAGGTCCTCGGCATGAGGACTTCTACGGAGGCGTAAAGTATGGCTGCTAAAGGAGTTTCCGGAGGGGACGTTCGGGACAGGATCCTCTTCTACGCGGGTATCTTGCTGTTCGTGCTGATAAGCGTACTGCCGCTCCTATGGGTGTTCAAGATGAGCATCATAACCAAAGGGGAGCTTCAGGCTTCGCCCCCCACCATCCTGCCCCAAGACCCAACCCTCGAGTCTTACGGGGCGATCTTCGCCGACGCCGGCTTCTTGCGCTCGCTCTTGAACAGCGCCGTCATAGCCGGGATTACGACGGTGGTGTGCCTCGTCCTGGGTTCCGTGGCGGCGTACGCCATAGCTCGCCTGCGGTTCCGGTTCAAGAGCGCGTTCATGACCCTGATCCTGGCGATAGCCTTCTTCCCGCCGGTCGCCATCATCGGTCCGCTCTTCTCGCAGTTCAGCGAGATCGGCATCGTCAACACCTACGCGTCGATGATCATCCCAGACGTGGTCTTCGCTTTGCCGCTGACCGTCTGGCTCCTGGTGGCTTTTTTCAGGGAGCTGCCGTTCGACCTGGAGGAGGCGGCCAAGGTGGACGGGGCCACCACGCTCCAGGCATTCTGGAAGGTGATCGTACCGCTCTCGGCGCCGGGGGTCTTCACGACG
>JAIVIG010000451.1 GCA_020200675.1 Actinomycetota bacterium | reverse complement strand
GTATGAAGGTGAGGGTGCCCTTCGGCATGTTCACGATGCGGGAGAAGTCCGAGGGCGACATCATCTTCATCGGCGGCGGCTCCGGCATGGGGCCGATCCTGTCCCTACTCAGGCACATGGCCGAGAAGGGCATCGAGCGCAATGCCACCTTCTATTACGGGGGTAGGACGAAGAAGGACCTCTTCTACCTGGACGAGATACAGGAGCTAGGCGAGCAGTTGCCCGGTGAGTTCCGGTTCGTGCCGGCCCTCTCCGAGCCCGAAGACGACGATGAGTGGGACGGTGAGGAGGGCCTGATCACGGACGTGATCCACCGCCTGGAAGACGAGTTAAACGGGATGGAAGCCTACATGGCCGGCCCGCCCCCCATGATCGACGCCGCCATCCCGGTGCTCACGCAAATGGGCGTAGACGAAGACGATATCTACTACGACAAGTTCACCATCACGGCGGAGATGGAAGAGGGAGAAGAGCAGGGGGAAGAGGCAGAAGGGCAGGGAGTAGAAAGCGGGCCGGACTTTCCCGGAAAAGTCGAGTAGGCCCGGACGAGCAAGCTGGTAAGGGAAGGGGGTGATTTACCGCACAGAACTTTCTTGGTGAGATAGGCGCCAGAACACAGGAAGGGAAGGGAGGTCACTCGCTTGAGTGAGCTAAGGCCGGTAACCGAAGCCGGAGGAAGAGGAGAAAGAAGCATACCCAAGATCGTGCTGACGGACGCCGAAGCGGGCGCGGCGGTGTTCGCGGGCTCCGACAGCCGCTCCTACAACTACTTCACGCCCAAGAAGCGTCGGGCCAGCAAGTACGAGGACGTAACCGTTGACGTACAGCCGGATCCCGAACGGTATCTCAGCCAGAACTGGCTTTACGGCTGGCCCAATGGAGACCTGGGCTACGACGCCAGGTGGACGGCGATAAGGTCCTCCGACTGGCACAAATACCGCGATCCCAACGAGGAGTGGGAGCGCACGATATACATCAACAACTCCAACTCCGTGCGCCAGGTCCAGAACAACATCGAGCAAGCCAAGTCCGAGAACGTGTTCCAGGATTGGAACAAGAGCTGGCTACCCATCCTCGCCAAGCACATGAGCGCCTGGGCGCACGCCGATCACGGGCTCGGTATGTACGTCTTCATGCCGGCGCAGCGCGTAGCCATGAGCAACATGCACAATAACGCCATAGCGGTGAACTGCATGCACAAGCTGCGCACCGCCCAGGACATCCTGCTCTACAACATGGAGCTGAGCGAGCAGTTCCCTGATGAGTTCGACGGGGACGCGCACAAGGAGACCTGGCTCGACGACCCATCCTGGCAGGGTGTGCGGGAGAACGTGGAGCGCCTGATGAACGCCACGGACTGGGCCCAGCTCTGCTTCGCCACCAACATCGTCTTCGAGCCCTTGGTGGGCGAGCTTTTCCGCGCCCACTTCCTGATGCGCTTCGCTCCCGCGCACAACGATTTCCTTACCCCCTCGGTGATAGGTGTGAGCGAGAGGGAGTTCAACGAGCGCGACCTCGCGTACACCAGAGACATGATAACGGACTTCCTCGAGGACGAGACGAACGGGGAGGCGAACAAGGAAGTCATGCAGGGCTGGCTCGCCGAGTGGATGCCCCTCAGCGTCGCAGCGGCCAAAGGTCTCGAGCCCATCTGGTCCGAGCCGGAAGTGCAGCCGGTGAGCTTCGAGGATTCCTTCGGGCGGGCCAGGACCCGGTTCGAGGACATCCTCTCCGACTTTGGACTGCAGGTGCCGGAGGAGGTGACCCTATGAGCGAAGACCAGTACAAGTTCGACCGCACCTCGTCGGACAGGGCCGGGGTCACGATGAGCGCCAGTATCGAGGGCAACGCCATCGGCGACCTCATGAGCGAGAAGGAAGGGGTAGAGGTTACCAAGTACCCGGCCATGCTCCGGATCGACGGTGGGAAGATTCTCGAGTTCGACATGAACGAGATCGCCGAGTACCTAGGCGAGGAGGAGTTCACCACTTACGACTTCGAGATCGAGACCTCTACCCACTACGGGCGGATGGTACGCCTCGACGACCCTCCCAAGGTGATTGTGTTCGCCAACCCCGAAGACGCCGCCGAATACCTCGGCTTCGATCTCCCGGAAGAGGAAGAAGGACCAACATTACCTGCCTGAGCCGAGCTTAGGCTTGCGGGGAGAGGGTGGCGGTTCCCAAGGGAACCGCCACCCTCTCCGGTTTTGTTGCCGATGGCATAAAACCTCGATGCTCTCTGATAGCTCTGATAGAATGCTGTAACTAAAAGTACATGGGAACAGCGGCGGAGGCCGCTTCAGGGAATCCGATGGAGGAGGATAGCAACAGTGGTGCTGCTGATGCGAGACTGGATGGCGCGGGAGGTCCTGACGCTGGGGCCCGAGGCGAGCGCGTTCGATGCTCTGCGCCTCTGCCGGGAGCGGCGGATAAGGCACATACCGATTGTGGAGGACGACCGGCTGGTAGGGATAGTCTCTGATCGGGATATCAGGGACGCGAGCCCTCCTATGGGTGATCCAGAGCGGGTAGACATTCTGAAGAAGACGCGGCTGGAAGACATGATGACCCGGAAGGTGATCACGGCCAGCCTGGAGGACACCATCGTGCATGGCGCGCAGGAGATGTACGAACGGAAGATAGAAAGCCTGCCCGTGGTGTCCGAGGGGAAGCTGTTGGGGATCGTTACCTCCTCGGATGTGATGAGAGCCCTGACGGCACTCACCGGGGTGCGCGAGCCCGGTCATAGCCGGATCGCTGTCCAGGCGCACAAGCCCGGGGACCTGGCCGAGGTAGCGGGTATCATCCAGAACCAGGAGGTGGACA
>JAIVIG010000450.1 GCA_020200675.1 Actinomycetota bacterium | reverse complement strand
GCGAGTTCAGGGCGGCGTCCGGCGAGCGGGGCGAGCTGCTCACGGGGGGGTGGTGACTGGCTGCTCGTTGGCGCCGACGGGTATGGGCGGCTCGACGTCCGCGCCCAGGTCCAGATGGAAGACGGCGCGATCCTCTACGTGCAGTACTATGGCGTTCTCGAGATGAACGAGGCCGTGACGAACGCATTGGAGAACGGCACCGCGACGAACTTCGGCGACCATTACTTCCGCACGACCCCGCGGTTCGAGACCTCCGACCCCAGATACGCATGGCTCCAACAGGGCGTCTTCGTGGGCCAGGGCCGCATCCTCGAAGGACCGGGCGTCGAGTACAACGTATTCCAGGTCAAGTAGCATCAGGGAGACGAAAATGGCACGCGCACGCTCGCCTGTAGAGGATGTGATCCGCTCGCGGGTCGAGGAGCACCCCGATGCGGTCTGGCTGAAGTTCCGCGACGAGACCTACACCTGGAGGGAGGTCCTCTCCAACATCCAGCGCGCGGCCAACGGGCTGCTCGACCTCGGGGTCCGGCCCGGCGAGCGCGTCGCGATCATGATGGGCAACCGCCCGGAGTTTATCTGGACCCACCTCGGGATCGTGTTCATCGGGGCTTTGAGCGTCCCGGTTAACACCTCCCAGCGCGGCGCTACCCTGGAGCACATCCTCACCGACTCCGACTCCGTCGTGATCATCTTCGAGGACGAACTCCGCGACGCGGTCCTCGGCGTCAAGGACCGGCTGTCGAACCTGCGCGCCACCGTGGTGACCGATGGACGGACCGGAGAGGGAGTGGACCTGACCATAGACCGGCTCTTCGACCAGCCGGACACCGAACCGGACGTGGAGGTAGAGGAGGCAGTAGGCGGAGCGGGGATCATGTACACCTCCGGGACAACCGGGCCGCCGAAAGGAATCGTCGCAACCAAATACGACACCAATCCGATGCGGATCCTGATAGAGTCCTCCGGCGTGCAACCCGGCGAGACGATGTCATGATATCCGTCCTCCTCAAGCAGCCGCCGCGCTCCGACGACAAGGACCACCCCGTGCGCGTCGTGGTGGACGCCGGCTGCCCGCCGCAGGTCTGGGAGGAGTTCGAGAACCGCTTCGGCGTGCGCATCGTCGAGTGGTTCGGGATGGCGGACTCGCCCGGCATCCTGCTAAACGACGTGGGCAAGGTCGGCGCGATGGGCAAACCCGTCGCCGGGGTGGAGTTCCAGGTGGTGGACGAAGAGGATAACCTCCTGCCGCCTGGGGAGGTGGGAGAGTTGATCTTCCGGCATCCCCAGGGCCAGCTCACCCACTACCACAAGCTACCCGAGGCCACGGAGGAGGCGTACGCGGGCGGCTGGTTCCACTCCCGCGACCTCGCCGTGATGGACGAGGAGGGTTTCTTCTACTACAAGGGACGCAAGAAGGAGTCGATTCGCCGCCGGGGCGAGAACATCTCCGCCTGGGAGATCGAATCGGTCGTCAACCGGCACCCGGCCGTGCTGGAGTCCGCGGCGTACGACGTCCCCTCGGAGCTTGGCGAGGACGAGGTGAAGGTCGAGGTGGTCCTGAAGGAGGCCGGCCTCTCCCCCGAGGAGCTGCTCGACCACTGCCAGGGCAAGATGGCGCACTACGCCGTGCCCCGGTACGTGGAGTTCGTGGAGTCGTTGCCGAAGACGGAGACCGAGAGGAACCAGTACGCCACGCTGCGAGAGCGGGGCGTCACCGAAGATACCTGGGACCGCGAGGCCGCCGGCTACGAAGTGGCGCGGACGTAAGGAGGAGAAGGTTGCGAGACGTGGTAATCGCCGGCGCCGGCATGACCCGCTTCGGCAAGTTCCCGGACCGGGGCTGTTGGCCTCCGGAGCGACACAACTCGGAGGACGGATCCTGATCAACACCAGCAGCGGTCTACTCAGCAAAGGCCATCCCATCGGGGCTACGGGAAGCGGGCAGCTCGTCGAGCTAGTCGAGCAGTTGCGCGGCCAAGCCGGAAGACGGCAAGTACAGGGAGCGCGGATGGCGCTCGCGGAGAACGGAGGTGGCTACCTGGGCAAAGATGCCGCTGCGACGGCGGTACACATACTGGCGAAGTGAAGAGAGGCATCAGAAGAAAGCAGTCAGCTATCAGCGGTCAGCTATCAGCAAGGCGAGGGGGCACGAGACGCCATCGGGATAACGGTGTGGACGCAGTTCGACGAGGGCCGGGAAGGTTTGGGGAGCCGCGATAACGCGAACTACGTATCGCTCGGGGCGGCAAAAAGCTGAAAAGCTGAAGTGCTGACAAGCTGACCAGCTAAAACGAAAGGAGACTCACATGGAGTTCAAGCAAGCCGTCGGTAACCGGCGCTCGATCCGGTACTACCAGCCGTACCGGCCCGTCGAGAAGGACAAGCTCCAGACCATCCTCGAGGCCGCGCGGCTGCAATGCCAGCACGGCAACGCCGGCCTGGTCCGCAAGGCCGTCGTGGTCACGCGCGGCGAGACGGACGACGCCATCCGCGAGGAGCTCATCGACGCGCTCTACAACCAGCCCCAGGCCACGCAGGCCCCGGTGGCGATCGTCTGGGCGATCGACATATCGGGGTGGGAGAACCTCAGGGAGAACCTCCTCAACCTTATCGATGCCAAGGCGCTCACCTCGAGCTACGGCTGGAGTGAGCAGTTCGTAGAAGAGACCGTGCTCAAGACGCCGGACTTCAACGTGCTCGCCGGTGATAACACGTTCGCGGAGTGGCTGTCGGCCATCGAGATGGGCCTGGCGATCGGCTCGGCGCTGCTCGCCGCGGTCGACCTCGGCCTCGGGACGCAGCTGCTCACCGGACGACGGGACCAGATACGCGAACTGTTCGGCATGCCCGAGCACGTCACGCCCGCGCAGATCCAGATCGTCGGCTATCCGGCCGAGAACCCCGACGGCGGCGGCCAGCGGCCGCGCCCGCCGTTCGAGGACCTGTACTTCGCCGACACGTGGGGCAACTCGATGCAGCGCGACCCCGCGGTAGTCGAGGATCTGCGGAAGGCGGGCATGATCCAGGAGTCGGCGCCGCTGCCCTGGCGCGCGGACGAGGTGCGCGCGCTGGCCGCGATGTTCGGGCTGCCGGAATAGCGCCATGAACCACGAGCGTCGGGCCGAGCCCCGGTGAGCGCCCCCACCGACCGGTTCCTTGAGGAGCTGGCCCGACGTTCTCGACCCCCGAGGATGGACATACCAGACACCTGCACCCCCGAGTTCCTCGAGTACGAGACCGTCAAGCGGTACGCGGACTCGCTAGACGACCTCACCGAGAAAGAGCGCGGCGAGCGGCTGGCGACGCTCGAGGCCTTCGCGGCCTACGTCGACCGCACCCCCGACGAGATGGTCGAGGAGATCTACAACCGGGAGACGCGCAAGTACCGCAAGCGCGGCTTCTACTCCGACAACGCGAAGGCCTTCGCCGCACAGATCGACGGGCCGCAGCACGTCCAACTGGCGTGTAGCAACGTGATCCGCTCGTTCTTCATCGCCAACGGCTACCGGCTCCCGCCGGAACAGCCGGACTGGATGTAACCGATCATCGTCTGCCTCGGCAACGGTATCGGTGTGGCCCGGCTGTAGCGGGCGCTCGCCCGCGCAGTCGGCGCCGACCGGATCGTGCTCGTCGTGAACACCGACGACGACGTCTGGCACCACGGCCTGCACGTCTGCTCCGACATCGACACGAACCTCTACTAGCTCGCCAACGGGCGGACACGGCCCGGGGCTGGGAGTACCTGAGGAAGGCGGGCCACACGCCGCAGGTCCCCAGGCCGTCCAACGAGCGGGGGGCCGACGCCTCAGAGCGGGAGGCTTTCAAAAAAG
>JAIVIG010000449.1 GCA_020200675.1 Actinomycetota bacterium | reverse complement strand
GAAGCAGTGGGCTTCGGGGTCTTTATCCCGTTCTTCTTCGTGACCAGCGGAATGGAGTTGGACCTGCGCGCCGTGTTCGGCGGCGGGGCGGCATCGCTGGCGCCGGTACCCCTGTTTCTGCTCGCCCTCCTGCTCGTGCGCGGGCTGCCCGCGGCGCTGTACCGGTCGTTCGCTGGCACACGCGCAATCCTGGCGGCGGGGCTGCTTCAGGCTACCTCTCTGCCTTTCCTCGTCGCCGCCGCAGATATCGGGGTCGAGTTGGGAGAACTTCGACCCGCTACCGGCGCCGCCCTGGTGCTGGCCGGACTGCTGTCGGTGCTCTTGTTCCCCCTCGCCGCCCTAACGCTCCTGCGGGCCGGCGAAAGAACCGTCTGAAACCAGTTCGTGGTCGTCGATTAACGTCGTTCGGTAGGCTCCCGAAACTTCGTTCGGCGGTTCGTGGTAAACGAGCAAGGAGTACCCAAGGTCCAACGCGTGACCCGAACGACTGACGTGTCCTGGCGTCGGCCGAGTCGTCGACGCATGATCTTTCTACCGATTCCTTACGAAACGCTGAACGGGTGGTGAGAACCCGGGTTGGTGAGGCCCGTCCTCGAGCCGGAGGTGTAGACTCTCGTAGTGCGTCCCAGAGGGTTCTTCGGCATGTTCGGGTGGCTCCTGGTCAGGTTCCGCTTCGCGGTGGTGCTTTTCTGGGCGGTGGTGGCGCTCGCCGCATACCTCTACCTGCCTCCGCTTGGCAGCAACACGACTAGCAGCCTCTCGGATGTGGTGCCCGAGTCTGTCCCTGCGGCCAGGGCCCAGTCTCAGGCCGAGGACCTGTCGGGACCGGTCGAGGCGCCGGCCATACTGGTTTACTCGAACCCCGAAGGGTTTACAGAGGCTGATCTGGGCAGGATACGAGGCGGGGTCCAGCGCCTGAACGAAGGACGCGGGCGGCCTTACCGCCTGCAGCGGGCCGTACCACTCGCCGCCCAGAACCCGTCGGATCCCACGCGGGTCGATCGGAGTCTGCTTGGCAACAAAGCGCTGCCCGTACTGCTTTACTTCGAGCGAGGGACGCGTCTCACGGAGATCGTGACCGGTGCCAGGGAGACCCGGGAAGCCCTGGGAAGCTCAGGCCCGCTGCGGACCACAGTGACGGGAATCAGGCTGGTCCAATACGATACGAAAGTCGCCATCGACGGGCACTTGTGGCTGATCACGGTGGTCACGATGCTCGCCATCTTCCTGGTCGTCGCCCTGACGTATCGCTCGCTCGTCGCGCCGCTGATTCCGCTGGCCAGCATCGGGCTCGCGACGTTCCTAACGCTGCGTATCCTGGGTTGGATAACGTCCGAACTGGGGGTGAGCGTGCCGTCGCAGATCGAGCCGATAATCGTCGTCTTGCTCTTCGGTGTCGGGACGGACTATGCTTTGTTCTTGCTTTCCAGGACCCGACAGGCGCTGGAAGAGGGAAGCGGACGTGTCGAAGCCGCCCGGCTCGGGGTCGAGAGGGTCGGGGGGGTACTGTTCTCCTCTGCGGCGGTGTTGATCGCCGCCTTCGCCCTGCTGGTACTCGCGCAATTGGGCATTTACAGGGCTCTGGGACCGGGCCTTGCGCTCGCTCTATGCATCGTCTTCGTCGTCACCCTGACGCTCGTCCCGGCCCTGTTGGCCGTCCTCGGCCCCGCCGCTTTCGGAGGGAGAAGGTCGGTCCGGTGGCAGACCTCGTCGCGACGCACGCTCATGCGGCGCTCGGCCCTGATCGCCGGCGTCCTGGGCGCGGGGCTGGTGTTCGCGGCATCGGGCAGCCTTGGACTCAAGGTCGGCTTCGACCAGCTGGGGAACCTGCCCGAGGATGCCCCCTCCGCACGCGGTTACGAGGAGCTGACCGAGGAATTCCCCGGAGGCATATTGGCACCGGTCAACGTGTTGGTACGGGGAGAGGACTTGAACGAGCGGGGCGAAGAATTGCTGCGGTTGCAGGGCGAGTTGCAGGGTGAACTTCTGGACGCCGGCGGGTCTGCGATAACCTTCGGGCCACAATACGAAGGGCGCGTCCCCGGGGTAGACTTCGTGACCTCTGACGGCTCGGCGGCCCGTGTCCTGCTGGTCTTCTACGACTCCCCGTTCTCACCCGAAGCGCTCGATCAAGCCCGGCACCTCCAAGAAGACCTGCCGATGCTGCTCGGGCGGGCGGGACTCGGAGACGCGACCGGTGCGGTCGGAGGACAGACGGCTCTCGCCGCGGCGGCCCGTGACACCTCTGAGACGGACCTCAAGAACGTGGCGCCGTTGGTCTTCGCCGTTTCGTTCGTCGTGCTCGCTCTGCTCCTGCGCACCCCCGTGGCCCCGATCTACCTGCTGGGCTCGACGGCCCTGAGCTTCGCCGCCACCATGGGCGTATGCACCGTGCTGTTCCAAAACGTCCTCGGACAGGGAGGGGTCGTCTACTACGTGCCTTTCACGCTGTTCTTGCTCCTGATCGCCCTGGGGAGCGACTACAACATCTTTATCATGGCCGCCATCAGGGAGGAGGCGGAGAGGAAGCCCCTGAGAGAAGCCGTACCCGCGGCCCTGGCTCGAACCGGTCCCACGATAAACGCCGCGGGGCTCGTGCTCGCGGCCTCCTTCGTCGCGCTCGCCCTCATCCCCCTGCGAGACTTCTTCCAGCTCGGGGCGGCGGTGGCCCTCGGCGTGCTCCTGGACGCCTTCGTGATCCGGACGTTCCTCGTCCCCGCCCTCGTGCTCCTCGTCGGGCCTAAAGGGTTCTGGCCGGCGAAGGTGCGTCCTTGAACACAGAGAAGATGAGATGAGGCTCTCCAGACGCCAGGTCTTGGCGGGGGCGACCGCGACGGTCGTGGCGACC
>JAIVIG010000199.1 GCA_020200675.1 Actinomycetota bacterium | reverse complement strand
CTCGGCGAGGTTGGTCAAGGTGTAGTTGACCTGGCTACTCAACAGATACTGGCAGTAGTCCAACTTCGTAAAGCTCATGTTTTCAGGGTAGCAGATCCAGCCTCTGCGTAAGTCCTAGTTCCTTCTCTTAAACGCTTGGTGTGAGTTAATTCTGACCGGCCCCCGATCTCTGTACCAGCCACTATGAGAGTGTGGTTGCCAATTGTAGCTCCTTTGTAAGCTCCGTACCTGCTCCCGCCGCTGCGCACGAGGAGGCCGCGAATTCCGAAGGCGTTCGGTAGCTCAGGGCGCTGTGCGGTCGCCTCTCGTTGTAGTGCTCGCGGTACTCCTCCACCAAAACCTTCGCTTCCATAAGGCTCGTGAAGACTTCCCTCTTCAGCAGCTCATCCCCCAAACGCCCTATGAAAGACTCCGCATACGCGTTCTCCCACGGACTGCCCGGCTCTATGTACAGCGTCCCCACCCCGGAAGCTTTCAGCCACCTCTTGAGCGCCGTCGCCACGAACTCGGGACCGTTGTCCGAGCGGACGTAGCGGGGCTCTTCTCCTCGCTCCTCGAACAGACGCGCCAGGGTGGCGATCACGTCCTCGGCCGTGATGGAGCACTCAACCTCAATGGCCAGACACTCCCTGGTGTACTCGTCCACTACGGGCATCATCTTCAGTCTCCGCCCGTTCTCGGTGCGGTCCATGACAAAGTCGTAACTCCAGACGTGGTCTTTGTGCTCGGCCCTGCGCCTGGCGCACCCGTTCTCGCTCGTCCCCTCCAGGAGCAGACGCCGTCTTTTGCGCTGTTTGTCGGGCACTTTGAGCCCCTCCTCCCTCCACAACCGGTGTACCCGCTTCTTGTTCGCCGCCCAGCCCTCCCGCCTCAGCAATGCCCACACCCTGCGATAGCCGTAGCGCGGGTTTTCCCGACAGAGCACCATCATGCGCTCCGCCAGCACCCGGTCCCGATCCACCTTCTCTCCCACGTAGCGTTGGGTGGACCTAGCCTGACCGATCACCTTGCACGCCCGACGCTCGGAGACCCTGAGCTCCCGCCGAACGTGCTCGACAGCTGCTCGTCTCCGGGCCGGGCTCAAAAGTTTCCCCGGCTCACCTCCTTTAGGATGCTTATGTCTACCGCTTGATCCGCGACGATCTTCTTGAGGCGGGCGTTCTCGGACTCCAGCTCCTTCAAGTGCTTCATCGCGTCGGCCTTCATCCCGCCGTACTGGTTGCGCCAGCGGTTGAAGGTCGCCTCGCTGATGCCGAGCTTCCTGGCTACCTCGGGGATCGAGGCTCCCGCGGCCAACTCGGCGTCCGCCTCGCGCAACTTGCGCACGATCTGCTCCGGGGTGTGTCTCTTCTTCATCGAGAATCCTCCTTCTGCCCGTCTCGGGCCTTCGGACTCTCATAGTAGCCGGATCAGTTTCCGGGGGGCACGTTAGCCGGACTATAAGCGACGTCGCTCAGGGGTGCGTGTTCGATTCTCGTTCTTCTCGCTTATCTCCTGCTCATCCCTAACAAGAACGTCGATGGGCATGACACCAAGAGCAGCGGATATCCGGGTTAGGCTCGATAGACTCGGTACTCTATTACCGTTTTCTACCTGAGATAGAAAGCTGCGGCTCAAACCGCATCTTTGCCCCAGCTCTTGCTGGGTCAAGCCTCGCTCTCTCCTAAGTACCCCAACTCGGGTTAATCCTTCCATATATGAGATCCTACAAAGGTTGTTTGTGCCTGGCAACAATGAGTATTTGATAAGGGTTGAATAGGGGTCGTTGCAAAGAGAAGAAGCGTAGAGCCTGTTCTTTAACACACACTACATCGATATAGGGACACTGCGGTGCAACGGCAGCAACCCGAAGGGGTCAGGCTTGTGTATTATTTTAGGCATTATGCGGTATGCGGGCAGCTACACCGGTGTTCCGCAGGGTTAACCACTATCAATGGCCCTGTTCTCCGAACTCGTGCAGCTTTCGGCCGCTAGACACGGCCCCTAAACTGCGTAACTTAGAGAGTTTCGATCAGATTAGGCAACATCTCAATTAGTATATTCAAACCCTCGATTATGGCAAGAGCGTGTTTAGGTCGGCTGGAGGGGCCAGGGCTGCTTCGTCTAAAAGTCCTTACCTCTAAGACGGCTGATGTGCAATTGTTCAAATGAGAAGGTCGGCCAAGTGGCGCAGTGGCCTCCCGAGCCGGTCGTTGAGGCATTGTCCACAGGTGTAGGCTGCAATCTTGGCCGTCAAGCGGGTCAACAGCCCGCTCAAGGTCTTCGCCCGATGGCGTTCCAGGGCGAAGAGATCTTTGAGTTGGTCTATGACTCCCTCTACGACCTGTCGCTTTCCCGAGGCCCAGCGGCGAGCGGCCCTCGGCCACGCCCTGCGGTCGCTGTTCTTGGGTGCAGCCGCCACCAATGCTCCGTAGGTTTCCAGCCAGTACCGCTCCCATTCGACCGAGGAGAACCCCTTGTCGGCCAGGTAAACGTCGTGGCGGTCTTGGGCTATGAGGGCGTCACCGATCGGGCGCTCGTCGCAGGCGAACAGCCCTTTACGGCAGGCCCTGACCCTTACGATGGCCGGGATTAGAGTAGTGTCCAAAACCCGGTAGACAGCCGAGCTTTTGGCGAGCGTTCGAGCCAGATCGTGCTGGAAGGCCCGTAATTCGAGCGCAAGGGAGCGTACCCGCCGGTTGAACTGGCTCTGGGAGCAGAGAGTTGGGAAGTAGCTTCTCAGATGCGCATGGGCGAAACGCCAGAAATCCCGCTCGCTCCGGAAGCGAGGCCACTGGGCGAGTACGGCGAGCGTCAGCACCTCGGAGTCCGTGAGCCGTGGAGGTCGGCCAGGCTTACGTGCGGTCGCCGGACGGTCGGCTCGCCACCAGTCGTCTATCAGGACGTAGAGGGACACCAGGAACGTTTCTAAGTCCACGCGTCACCACCCTTTCTTCGGAGCCGTTGGGCGACGTTGGAGAAGCATATGTAGGTACGGTTTAGTTACCTACCGCACCTGGAACAGGAGGATTGCGTCAATGCAAGCTCTGTGAGATAGCAGTCCGCGTCCTAGTGTAGCCGCGGACTGCTATCTCTCTCTTAAGCGGTCGAACCGTATTTGACCGAAGGATCGGTTAGCGCCAATCGTCTATGATGTAGACGCCAGGCCGGTTGTAGCCACGTTCGTTGGGGCGATGCATCGTGACGCCCTGAATCTCGATGCGGAAGCCGCGTGCGAGCAGGGCACGGTACGCTTCGTGGCGGCCCATGTTTGCTCCGGCGATTAAGACCTGCATACCTTCCGCCGCAGCCAGAGCTTCGCAGGCGTTCAACAGCCGCTCGAAGTTATGCCCCGCGTCCGGCCCCGGCCGGATCGCCCCGAATTTGACGTAGCACGCGCCGCTTCCAGCCTCGGTTCCCGCTCCGTAGTGGCAGACCGCTAACCCGGCGAGCCCAGAGTCATCCTGGAGCAACACGGTGTCGCCGAGGTCCTGGCTGGCTACCGCGCGGATCTCGCCCGACACGTCGAGGCCATCGTAGACGGCACCGGTCACTTCGCCGCAAGCCTTCAGAGTCTCCTCTCGGTCGCCCTCTGAGAGTCCGGAGAACCTCGACCACTGTGACTCGGGCTCATCTTCCCCTACCATAAGCCTCTCCACAACCGACTTGGACATGATCGCGGTGAGAAAGCGCGCCCAGAAACCGAACTTCTGGTAGAGATAGGTGTGCTTTGGGCTGTGGGACCAGGTAAAGAGGCCTGCGTGCTCGATCCCCCACTCGGCGAAACGCTCCATCACTGGCTCGACCAAGCTTACCCCGATGCCCTTGTCCCAGAAGTCGGGGCGCACGGACGCTGGTCCGAAGAACCCCACGCTACCCCAGTTGGTCGCGAAGTTCGAACCGACGAGCTCGCCATCGACCTCCGCGGCGAAGGCCGAAGCCGGATCGGCCTGCCAACGCGTCCGCACGTAGCCTGCATCGCCCAGGAACATCAGCGGATCGGGCAGGCCTAGGAACGTGCCGAAAGCGAGCCGGAAGATACGATCCGCCTCCTCAAGTTCGTTCTCGTTAAGCGGACGAATGGAGACGCTCGCCCTTACCTCGTCAATCATCGTTGTTCTCCTTCCTCCCGCACTTTTGGGACGGGTCCTTGGCCAACCTGTACTCAAAAGCCTAGGTTCACTCTCAAACGTCGCCTACCCCAGATCTCTGGGGTTTTCTAAGTGCTATGGCGGGGGGATTGTGAGATAATTAACTAGCAAGAGTTGATGTTCGCGAGGAGGCGTAGAGCGGTGGCGGTCGGCGCTACTAAAGAAGATCGGGTCTTTAGTGAGGTGAAACGGCTTTGCTACGCTGGGCTCGACGAGGTGACGTTGCTGTGCGAGGTAGCCGACCGCTTGCGGCGTGCGGTGCCATTCGAAGGATACTGCGCCCATGCAGTGGATCCTCTTAGCGGGCTGATCGCGAACGCCATTCCCCAAGAGATGGGGGGCGAGAAAGAGGCACGCCTATTCCTTGAGCACCTCTACTTCGCAGACGACTTCAACGAGTACAACTCGATGGCAAAGAGTCGGCGCCCGGTGGCACTGCTCTCCGAGGCGACCGATAGCAGGCTTGAGCGTTCCCAGCGCTATAGGGAGTTGATGGAGCCGCTCGGATACGGCCACGAGCTGCGCAGCGTCTTTACCGCGGGCAAAGAACTCTGGGGCGCCATCGATGTGCGGCGCGAAAGGGGTGGCCCCGACTTCGAGCCCCGCGAGGTCAGGTTCTTCCGGCAAGTCGCCCCGCATCTGGGTGCCGGCCTCAAAGCAGCGGTGCTCCGCTCGCAGTCCCCTCCGCAAAAGGGAGGCGACGGCATCCCCGGTGTGCTGGTCCTCGACAACCGGGGGTGGGTCTCGCATTACACTGCCACCGCAGAGCGCTGGCTTGAGGAACTCGAAGTCCCCGACTCCGACTCCAGGTGGCATGAAGGCCGCGGTCCTTCGGCGTGGCGGGAAGGCAAGGGCCTACCGGCGGCGGTGTGGACGGTGGTAAGTACGCTGAGGAGGGCACTAAAGCCGGAGAGCGAGCGGGATAAAGCCAGTATTCCACGCGTCTGCGTCAGGGCGCGCTCCGGTCGCTGGCTTACTCTTCAGGCCTCTTTGAGTGAGCCGCACGCCAATGGTAGCAGCGAGACGGTCATCGTCATAGAACCGCCCGGGCCCAAAGAGATGCTCCGGCTGAACACGGCCAGTTATGGGCTAACCGCTCGTGAACGGGCGGTCGTGGAGCTTGTCATGAGAGGCTTCTCCACCGCGGAGATTTCCGCGACGCTTTACATCTCTAAATACACCGTCCAGGAACATCTCTGTAGCGCGTTCGACAAGGTCGGGGTGCGGGACCGACAAGCCCTCGTC
>JAIVIG010000198.1 GCA_020200675.1 Actinomycetota bacterium | reverse complement strand
CGAGGCGCGATCATCGCACGGTACTCGCCGGAATGCTGTGGGTGCTGGGCAGCGGCGCTTCGTGGAGGGATCTGCCCGAGAGAGAGTTCGGTCCCTGGCAAACGGTCTACGGTCGCTACCGTACTAGAAGTCGCGGCCCCTGCGGAGGTTAGGCCTGGCTAGAAGGCGGGGTGTTTTATGCACCGGATCTCCTAGAGCACGTCTTCTCGGAAACCCTTATTCAGCTTTGCGGATCGTTATGCGTTGGGACCGGGGCTAATACTACAGTTGTAGTTGGCCTGCAAACCCGCCGCGGCTAGCCCCTACGGTGCTTTCGCACGCAACCACTCGATGGCCCCCGGTGTCCTGAGCCATCCGGGCAGCGCCTCGGCGAAGTAGACCGCGGCCTCGCTCTCGTCCCCGAAGCCCACCAACGCCGGTAACGCGCCCGGCATGCCCCTCTGACCGAGCAGGTACCCCGGTACGAATGGGTTGAACGAGATGGCTTCTTCCAGGGCAGATCGTGCCTCCTCGCCGTCCCCTTTCGTGCGGAACTTCCACAGGGCCCTGGCGTAGACCCAACTCGCCCCCGCATCGTCCTCATAGGATTCGAGCAGTTCTCCGAGGTCGTCGTCCTGCCCCTCCTCAAGGAGCGCGCTCGCGAGCAGGTAACGAATGCCCTGGTTGTCGTTCGGGTCGAGGTGGAGCATCTGTTGGTAGTGCTCTATGGCTTCGCTTCTCTCGCCGAGTTCCCACAACGCGAGGGCCAACCCCTGGCGCGCCCGCATGTAGGGCCTGGTCTCAAGGATGCCCCAGAAGTGACCGGCGTCCTCCTCGAAGGCTTCCTCACCGAGGGTCTGCTTTACGGCCCTCTCGCCTGCTTTGACCCCCTTCTCGTAGAGTTCTTTGGCCTCCTCGGGGTCTTCGGCCGTCTCCTCGGCCAGAAGGACGTAGGCGTCGGCGCAGTCGGACGAAACTTTCAGCGCCTTCTTCGCCAACTGCACCCGCTTGCGGTGGCTCCCGGTCTCGAAGGCTTCGTAGATGAGCTGCTGGGCTTTCTCCAAAGGCGTGCTCAGCTCGGCCGGAATGGGCTGCAAGAAGCCCTCTCCGGAGGCGACGAGCTCTTCGAGGAAGGCCTGGGCCTCCTCCATGGACTCGAACTCTTTGCCCCTCAGTTGCTTGCCTATCTCCTGGATCTCCTTCTCCATCGCCCGGGGGTGTAACGGGATGGGATCGCCACCATCCGAGCGATCCGGCTTTCCTGGTCCCTTCTTCTTGGGCACGGTGGGAGAACCTCCCTAACTGCGGTGGTGTGCGTCGTGCTCCATGTTACCCTCGCGAGCGACCTCCGTGTAGCGCGGCGCGTCTTTGGTAGTGACAGCGCTTCGCCCGCGCCTGATGGCACCGACGCCAGTAGGACCACCCCAGCACCCGTTCGGTCGGGGGCTTCCGCGCCAGCACCAACCTCCAGAGAAGACGCCTAACCTCCGGTACGGTGAGCGGAACGGGCTCGACCGCCCTGCTCTCGCGGAACGCCGTTTGCTGCCGCAGCGCTCGGGCGGCCACCGTGGCGAGCAGGGCATGGGCGAAGAGCGCGAGGGTCACGTGCCTCTTCCAGCCGTGCCAGCTCCTCACCTCGTAGTGTCCCAACCCCACCTCCCCTTTGGCCGCCTCGAAACAGGACTCTATCCGCCAGCGCTCTCCCGCGACACGAACCAGATCCTCGAGGGGGGTTCCGCGGGGGGCGAAGACCACGTGGTAGGCGAGGTCGTCGGCGTCTTCGACGCCGCGCCTGACCAGCAGGAGGTGCTCGAAGCGCCGCTCCTCCTCGGTGACCTGGAGCCTGAAAAGGGGCAACAGCGCCCAGTCGTAGAGCCTCTCTCCCTTGGAGCCCGCTCCGGCCGAAAGCCTGTGCCAATCCTCCTCGGCGGCTCTTTCGGCAAGCCCGTCGGCGCGGATCTGGGCCGGTCCTCGATCGGTCGTCGCCCACAACGGTTCGCTTCTCTTGACGGCCAGCACGAAAGGCTGCTCGCCGGCCTCGAGGAACATCCTCAACCTCCGGTCCCCGCCGTAGATCGAATCGCCGCTCACCCAAGAAGCGCGAACGCCCGCCTCGAACGCCCGCTCCAGCATCGCCCGGGCGAGTTGCGGCTTGGTGGCGAAGTTCACCTCGTCAGGGATGCCTGCGCCGGCCCGACGCTCGTCGTCCGCGGTCCAGCTCTTGGGCAGGTAGAGTTCCCGGTCGACGAAGGCGGCACCCTTTTTTGAGGCGTAGCACAGGAACACGCCGATCTGGCAGTTCTCTGTCCTCCCGGCCGTGCCAGAGTACTGTCTCTGCACACCGCAAGACCTCTCGCCCTTCTTCAAGAAGCCGGTCTCGTCGACGATCAGGACCGCTGCTTGGTCCCCAAAGTTTTCGACCACGTACTCCCTCAGGTCATCGCGCACCGCCTCAGCGTCCCACCTTGCCCTACCCAGCAGGTGCTGGACGCCATAGGGGCTTTCATCGCCCGCGTCCTCGGCGAGTTGCCAGGAGTTCTTGCGCCTTGCGGAGCCTAGCAAGCCCCTGAGGTAAGTCTTCGCCCTTCGCCCGAGATCCGAGCGAGAGAAGCGCGGAGCGATCAGAGCGGACAGGGAGTCGAGATCCCGACGCCATCCTCGCACCGTCTTGCGTTCCGAGCTCCAAGACATCATCCCCTCCTCGTGTCGGATAGAGACATGATGCCGGGCTCCGCCGCAGAGGTGCGATTGAGTGCGAACTACAACTGTAGTACTAAAGTGTGCGGACGCCAAGGCTTATGTCGTTTCGGTCGTTTATGTCGTAGAGGAGCTCGACGCTATGGAGATGTTGGCCCGGTCCGTATCCTACCTC
>JAIVIG010000197.1 GCA_020200675.1 Actinomycetota bacterium | reverse complement strand
GTGAAAAAGTGTCCATCAAACCGTTGTAATTCCACAACAGGTAATCGCTTTTGCCTGTGCCGTCATAGTACGTTGAACTGGGGATAACCGCATCCACCGAAAGTATGATTCCGGCCGCCCGAAAGTATGATGTCCTATAGAGCGCTCCGCTCGGACGGTTGTTGTGGGTAGCAGGCTCCGTCCCGTGTCTCGAGGAGCCCTCGCGGTCAGCTACCGTTCATCAGTGCATGGGGCGAAGCAAGCAGCTTTGCCCTAACGCTGTCGGCATACGCTTGAGGCTGACTTTGCACGCGTAGCGTGTAAGGCTAATTGTAGCGTCGGGATGCAAGCAAGAGAAGGCCCCGCCTGGTACGGCGGGGCCTTCTCTTAAATCGCGTAGCGGATCGGTCGCGGGTTACCCCTTACCGGTTTATCTCTTCGCCTACCACAACGGACATGACTTCGTCCGAGATGTCGAAGTTGGCGTAGACCTCCTGGACGTCGTCGTTCTCTTCAAGGGCATCGATGAGGCGAAGGGTCTGCTTCGCGGTCGAGGCGTCGAGGTCTATGCTGTTCTGGGGTTGCATCGTTATTTCCGCGTTCTCGAACGCTATCCCGGCGTCCTTGAGGCTCTCGCGCACCGTCGCGAAGTCCTCGGGGGCCGTCACCACCCGGTAGTCGCTCTCCGAGACCTCGACGTCTTCGGCGCCGGACTCGAGCGCAAGCTCCATCAGCTCGTCCTCGTCGACCTCGTTTTTGGGGATCAGGATGACGCCCTTCCTCTCGAAGAGGTACGAAACCGACCCGCTCGTCCCGAGCTTGCCGCCGTTCTTGGAGAAGACGTACCTGACGTCAGACGCCGCCCTGTTCCTGTTGTCCGTCAGCACCTCCACCATCACCGCGACGCCACCCGGCGCGTAGCCCTCGTAGGTGATCCGCTCTATCGCCGCCGCGTCCGCTCCGGCGCCCGTGCCCTTGTCTATCGCCCGCTGGATGTTGTCGTTGGGCATGTTGCCCTCTTTTGCCCTCTGCACCGCCAGGCCCAGCGCCGAGTTCATCTCGGGGTCGCCCCCGCCCTCACGTGCCGCCACCGTTATCGCTCTCGAAAGCTTCCCGAAGAGCGCCCCACGCTTCGCGTCGGCCGCGCCCTTTTTCCGCTTGATCGTGGACCACTTTGAATGTCCGCTCATATTCCGCACACCTCCCGTAGAAAGTACTCGTGAAATCTCTTATCGTCCGTCAACTCGGGATGGAAAGCCGTGACCAGGATGTTCTCTCCTTTAGCCGCTACCACCCTCCCATCTACCTCGCCCATGACTTCTACCCCGGGCCCCACGTCCTCGAAGAACGGCGCCCGGATGAACACCCCCACGAAGGGCTCCTCGAAGCCCTCTATCTCGAGCTCCTTCTCGAAGGAATGGACCTGTCTGCCGAACCCGTTGCGCTCGACGAGCGCGTTCATCAGCCCGAGCAAGGGCTGCCGCGGCCCCGTCGTCGCCGACGCCGCCAGGACCATCCCCGCGCACGTCCCCCAGACGGGTCCGCCCTTGTAGAAGAAGCTGCGGACGCCATCCAGTAGCCCCGACTCGACCATTATCTTCCCGATGGTCGTCGACTCCCCACCCGGCACTATTAGCCCGGCCAGCCGGTCGAGGTCCTCGATGGTCCGCACCTCGACCGGCTCGACCCCGAGCTTCTTCAGGATCTCAACGTGCTCCCGCACGTCCCCCTGGAGCGCGAGCACCCCAATCCTCTTGGGGCTCTCATCCTCCCGGTCGGACCTCCGGGCCGTTACCCTTCTCTCGCCGTTTTCTGCCCCGCTACCAACCACGCGTCGCGAGCTTCTCCTCCTCCGACAGGTCGCCCATCTCCCGGCCGACCATCGCCTCGCCTAGCCCCCGGCTCGCCTCCGCGACCGCCTTCGGGTCCTTGAAGTTCGTCGTCGCCTTCACGATCGCTACCGCCCGCGAGGCCGGGTCCCCGCTCTTGAAGATGCCGCTCCCGACGAACACCCCGTCCGCCCCGAGCTGCATCATCAGGGCCGCGTCCGCTGGCGTGGCGATGCCGCCCGCGGTGAACAGAACGACCGGCAGCCGCCCGTTCTCCGCGACCCACCGCACCAGCTCGTAGGGTGCTTGCAGGTTCTTCGCCTCCGTCATAAGCTCCTCGTGGTCGAGCACGCCGAGCTTCCGGATGCCGCCGACGATGGCCCGCATGTGCCGCACCGCCTCAACGACGTTGCCGGTACCCGCCTCACCCTTCGAGCGGATCATGGCCGCACCCTCACCGATCCTGCGGAGCGCCTCCCCGAGGTTCGTCGCCCCGCACACGAACGGCACCTCGAAGACCGCCTTGTCTATGTGGTGCGCCTCGTCCGCCGGCGTGAGGACCTCCGACTCGTCTATGTAATCGACCTCCAGCGCCTCCAGAACCTGCGCCTCGACGAAGTGCCCGATGCGGGCCTTCGCCATCACCGGGATGCTCACGGCCTCCTGGATACCCTGGATCATCTCCGGATCGCTCATCCGCGCGACCCCGCCCTGAACCCGTATATCCGCCGGCACCCGCTCCAGCGCCATCACCGCGACGGCCCCAGCCTCCTCGGCTATCTTGGCCTGCTCGGCGTTCACCACGTCCATAATGACCCCGCCCTTGAGCATCTGGGCCATACCGCTCTTTACCCGGAAAGTTCCGGTTTGCTGACCGTTCTCCGCCATGTATCACTCCTACTGGTGCTTATGAGATTTGCTAGAAATTACTAAACGTATCTTACTACCGGCGTCCTCAAGGGCCAAATGCGGCGAAGAGATGGAGTAGAGAAGCTGCTTAGCGCTTCCTGCGATTCTCCTTATCACCAGAGTTCTGCCGGTATAT
>JAIVIG010000287.1 GCA_020200675.1 Actinomycetota bacterium | reverse complement strand
GTTCCTCCTCAGCTCCTCCTCGTTCATTCCAAGACCGACGACCCTCTCGTAGCGCACCTCTTCGGGCAGGTGGCTGACCCAGCTGCTCATCAGGTCCAGGATCTCCCCGCCCGGCGGGAAGAGCTCCCTGTAGAGCTGCGTGACCGCCGCTATCGCCCGGTCGTCTATGTGGGTGACCAGTCGAGGTACGCTGTAAAACTCTTCGTCCGGCGTCTCGTCGTAGCGCCGGAAAGCCTCTGAAGGTGTAAGCGACATACGGTCTCCTCTCTACGGCCGATGCGTTCTTCGTTAGATGCTACGCCTTCGGCAACCGCGTTCTGTGATGCCTTATCCAACCTTGGTCGGTCTGGTGTACCCTGATCTTCGTGAGCGAAGAGCATTCCGGGAGGCACTTCACGGTGGCGATCTTCGTGGTGTGGGAGGGCAAAGTCCTCTTGCACCTCCACCGTAAGCTCGGCATGTGGCTCCCGCCCGGTGGCCACATGGAGAGGGATGAGATCCCCGACGACGCGGCCGTGCGCGAGGTCTTCGAAGAGACCGGCCTCGACGTGGAGCTGGTCGGCGAAAAGCGCGAAGACGTCGAAGACCCCGTGCAGCTCCACCGTCCCGCTGGGGTACAGCTCGAGAACATCGGCCCCGGGCACCAGCACATAGACTTGATCTACTTCGCAAGACCCGCCGGTCCTACCGAGATAAAAGGGGACTACAGCGAGGACAAAGTCGGCTGGTACGCCCCCGAGGACTGGGACGAGATGGCCGTCAACGCCGAGGTGCGAGGCTGGTGCGAGAAGGCGCTCTCGGCGCTCAACGGTACGTAGGTCTACGCTTGGCCAGCTTCTGGAGCCGGCGCTGGAGGTTAACTTTAACCTCCAGCCATTCTTCGTCGATAATGCTGTAGCAGGCGGAGTCACGGAGTCGGGGCACGAGCCTGTGCTTGCGAAGGATGCCCTCGAACCTTGCGGGAAGCGCCGCGAGCGCGGCGCAGGAACGCTCGTTCCGCGCGTCGGCCAGAAATTCGACTCGCTGGCAACCGAGACGCTCGAAGGCGTGCTCCAGCATGAGCAGCTTGGCCTCGGTGTTGGCCCCGGTCCTCCATGCTGACGAGGCGAGCCACGTCCAACCGATCTCCAATCCGCGATGCTCGGGGCGGAGCGTGAGGTAGCGGGTGCTACCGACGGGAGCGCCGGTGCGAGCGTCCAGGGTTGCAAAAGCGACTTGGGCTCCGGTCTCCGATACCGTGATGGCATCTTCGAACCAAGCACGGAAACTCTCGGAGGTCTCGATAGCATTGTAGGGCATCCAACGCCAGATCTCCGGATCCTGCGCGGCCTGGAATAAATCTTTCTCGTGGCGAGCTTCGAGAGGTTCGAGGATGACGAGCGAACCCTCGAGCCGGCACGATATATTCTCCCACATGCGCTCGTCCTTGCCGCTCAAGGGTCCGAGCAATCGCGGCGGTAGCCGCAGTTGGGGCAGACGAGCTTGCAGTGCAGACCGAACATCTCCGCCCCGCACAGCTCGCACTCTTCGGAGGACTCCAATGCCTGCGAAACCGATGCTTCTCTGTGATCTACCGACTCTTCCATGCGGTAAGTATACGGGCGCCTCTGACCGCTAACACCGGGCAAAATCTGCCGGCGGTAGCGCGTCAAGGCTGGGGTACCTCGTCTCGTTCGTCGGCGCCCGAGTCGTCGGCCCTCTCGGCGCGAGCTTCGAAGGTTCTCGAGAGGGGCCTGGCGAGGGAGGATTTGATCCCGGTGGAGGAGAGGGCTCTCTGGGCCTGGCGGAGCGAGATCCCGAGGGCGTTCGTCAGTACGCGCAAGGTAGCGAGGTTTTGTTGGAGCTCGGAGATACGCACCGGGAGGGCTTGTGCACGGGCGTCGAGGGCCGTGAGGCTCTTCTCCAGCTCGGTGGCGCGTCCCGCGAGCTGAACGACCTCCGAGTAGAGGTGGGACCGGAGCGCGAGATAGGTGCGGCGTAGCCTCAGACCGGCCCGAAGAGCGGAGCCTCCAGCCACGAGCGCGAGGAACGCGCTCGCGATCGCCAGGATGGTCAGGAACATCTCCATGCTCGCTCTAAGGTAGCATGGGGGTGGTGGGCTTTACAAACCCGAGGGCCGTGCTATAAATAATCTCACGACGCGGGGTGGAGCAGTCAGGTAGCTCGTCGGGCTCATAACCCGAAGGTCGCAGGTTCAAATCCTGCCCCCGCTACTACTTAAAGGTCCGGCTTGGACGCCGGGCCTTCTCTGTTGTAACGGCCTCTGGCTCGCTGGGAAGGGCCACGCTCCACAGTCGAACGTTCCGTCTTCCCCTGTGGCTAATCCTGGCCATACCGCATTCTCCTGTCCGAAGCGCGCGGCGGGCTACCGCTTTGGAGACCCAAGAAGCTAGGAGGGGGCATCCCGGCCGCGCGCATCCCTCATGGTAGAAGATCGGCCACCGGCCAAAGTTACGGCAATGCAAGCTGCGGGTTAAGAGTGTGTTAAACCGCGTCCGGCCCTGGCTCGCCGGGGTGTGGTAGGCTCGTGGTGCTGTGTGGCTCGCGGCGCTCACGAGAGGCCGCGTTGCAGGGTCTCGACGGGGCCCATTGCCAGGGACCGGGGCGTCCGGTACCATTGTCGCGGTTCGGGGGGACCGCGCCGGTAATGAAGGGCGCTGGCGGGTACACAAAGAGAGTTCGACCTACCAAGACCTGGGGAGGGGGGTAGGGAGGAAGCCGATGCAGGGAGGCCAGGGGCCCGGACGAAGCGTCTATACGGTCAGGAGGATCCTGGCGGTCCTGATCGTCCTACTTCTACTCGTGCTGCTCGTTCCTCAGGCCTGCCAGGCCCTACTCGGGACGGGGAGCGAATCGGGGTCGGGAGCGCCAGGTACGACCGACGTGGATAGCTCCGGCGACGAAGAAGACGCCGCCACGGTCGAGGAAACCACCGGCGGCACGGAGTCAGCCGAGCAGGAGTCAACCGAACAGGGAAGCGCCACGGATAGCAGTTCCGAAGACGAACGAGCCAGCTTGGAAGACGATGCCGGCGAGGACGAGGATGAAGACGCACAGAACGTCGAGTTCGAGGCGGGCCTCGCCCAGATAGACGTGGAGCTCGACGCGGCCGGATACGGTGGTGTAAACGAGATCGCGCCGGTACCCGTGGTAGATCTCGCCCTCCAGCAGGAGGTTCAGCCTATCGCTCTCGGGGAGCCGGTAGTCCTCAAGCAGCCGATCGTCGTCGAGAGCCCGGTACCCCTTGAGCCACCGGTGATCCCCGAGCAGCCGATAATAGAGGAGCCGATCTTCTTCGAGGAGCCGGCCTTCTTCGGAGAGCCCGTTCCCTTCGAGGAGCCGATCTTCTTCGAGGAGGACCCCGCCTTCTTTGGCGAGCCGATTCCCTTCGAAGACCCCGCCTTTTTCGGAGAGCCGATTCCCTTCGAGGAGCCTGTGTTCTACGACGCCGGTGACCCCGCGTTTGCCGCGCCGACGGTCGAGACCGAGGTCGCCCAAGAGAGCGCTGGCGAGACACAAGGAGGGGGTTCCGGACCTTCTGCCGTGGCTATCGCGAGCGACGGTAATGATCGCGATTAACAGCGTCACGGGCTAATCTGGAACCACTCTGAGGGTAGCCGGCGGAGACCGAAGTTAAGGCGCGGTAGCAAAGGCGCGGCGTCGGCAGTGCTACTCGGGTGGTGGCCTGCCCTATCTCTGAAGCCACGCCGGGCGGCTGCGCGCAAAGAGGAGCACCGGGCAGGAGTTTTGTAGCCGTTCGCCGATTCACGAACCGGTCGTGGGGCTGGCTCCCGTGCCGCTACGGTTCGTTCGCGATCTCTTACGATCGGCTTCGATCTCTTACAATTATCTTTATGGAGCCCGTAGAATTTTCCGCCGACGTAGCGAGGACCGCCCGGCGTTTCGGCATGGACCTCTCGCGACCGCTGGCGATGGTCTCCGGCGGGCCGGATTCGGTGGCGCTCGTGCGCGGGCTCGTCGAGGTCGGGAGCCGGCCGGTGGTGCTGCACGTGGACCACGGGCTACGCGGCGAGGAGTCGCGGGAGGATGCGGAGTTCGTGCGGGAGCTGTGCGAGAGGCTGGACCTGGTCTACGAGGAGCGACGGGCAAAGCTCGAAGGGGGGAACCTCCAGGAGGAGGCTCGGAGGGAGCGGTACCGCTTCGCGGAGCAGCTGGCGGACGAACGGGGGCTTTCGGCTATCGCCACCGGGCACACGGCAGACGACGTGGCGGAGACCGTCGTGCTCAACCTCGCGCGGGGGGCGGGGCTGCGAGGGTTGTCGGGAATACCGCCGGCCCGGGGACGGGTGGTTCGGCCCCTGATCCGGCACCGACGCCGCGACGTACTGCGCTACCTCGAGCATCTGGGCCAGCCCTACCGCACCGACCCGACCAACCTAACCCCGAAGTACGCCCGCAACCGGGTGCGCCTGGAGGTCATGCCGGTGCTTGAGGAGCTGTATCCGGAGGCCGGGGAGAACGTGGCGCGTACCGCTTCTCTACTGCGCGAGGACCTCGAGGCCCTCGAAGACCTCGTGGCTGGCCTGATCCGCCGGCGAGGCGAAGAGGTAGCCGTGCCGCTCGACGAGCTGTGGCGGGTACCGCCCGCGTTGAGGCGTTACGCCGTAAGGGAGGCCTACTCGGCGCTGATCCCCGAGGCCGCACCCCTCGGCTCCGTCGCCGTCGAGAGGATCTTGAAACTCGCCCGGGGAGGCGAGGGGACACGGGAGATGCACCTGCCGGCGTTCGTGACCGCGGTGGTCCGCTCAGGTAAGGAGTTGGTGCTTTACCGTAAGAGGGGTCCGGTCTACGCCGGAGAGCTGGACCTTCTCCTGGGCACGCAGGGCTTCGAGCGTTGGATCGTCGAGGCAAGGGAAGTCCGGGAGTTTGACCCGACGGATGCCGCCCGGCCGGAGGTCGCTTACCTGGACGCTTCGGGGGGGCCGTACCGGGTGCGGATGGCGCGGGAGGGGGATACTATTCGTCCCCTGGGCCTCGGGGGAACCAAAAAGGTCTACAAGGCGATGAAGGATCGGAAGGTGCCCAGGGACCTCAGAACTCGAACGCCGGTGGTGATCGACGGGCGGGGAAGGGTGGCCTGGGTGTTCATGGGCGAGTTGGGAGAGGAGTTCGGGGTAGAAACGGAGACGACGGGGGCGCTACGGGTGGAGGTGGAAAGAATCCCGTGAAGATGAGCAGTATGATGGGCGACGTGGCCGAGGTGCTTATAACCAGCGAGCAGATAACGGAGAAGGTGCGCGAGATGGGAGAGCGCATCACCCGGGACTACGCGGGGGAGAGGCTGCTCCTGGTCGGAGTCCTGCGCGGGGCGGTCGTGGTGATGGGAGACCTCATGCGCTGCATCGATTTGCCGTGCGAGATCGACTTCATGGACATAAGCTCCTACGGTTCGGGGACGAGCAGCAGCGGGGTCGTGCGCATCCTCAAGGACCTCGAAGAAGACATAACCGGCAAGCACGTCCTCATCGTCGAGGACATAATCGACACCGGCCTTACGCTCTCGTACCTCAGGCGTTCGCTTATGACGCGCAAGCCGGCGTCTCTGGAGATCTGCGCCCTCCTCAGCAAGCCGACCCGGCGGCGCGTGGAGCTCGACGTGAAGTACCTGGGCTTCGAGGTGCCCGACGAGTTCGTCGTCGGCTACGGGCTCGACTATGCGGGCGCCTACCGCAACCTCCCCGACATCTGCGTGCTCAAGAAAGAAGTCTTCGACGGAACGCCCGCCTGAGGGGCCTCGTGAAAGGGGGTGTCGTAGCGGACACTTCGATCTGCGGGGCAGGTAGTATAATCTCGAAGTTCCTTAGAGACATCTCGTGAGAGGTAAGAGCAGTTGGGCAGATTCTTAAGAGGCGGCGCGCTCTACGTCATGGTCCTGGTGATCTTCATGGCGCTGGTGGTGAGCCTCATCCGCGCTGGCAACCCGAACGTTACGGAACTCAACTCCCAGGAGTTCCAGGAGGCCGTGGATAACGGATCCTTCGTCATCATCGACGACGCGAAAGATAGCAACAGGCTCCTCGTCAAGGACGAGGACCAGACCGTCACCGGCCAGCTGCAGGAGTCGAGCGAGGACGAGCCGGAGAAGTTCGAGTACCCCTACACCAAAGACTACGAGATAGCGAGCGTCTTCAACGACGCCGGGATACCCTTCTACACCGACCCGCAGAACACCGGGTTCTGGCTCGGGCTGCTCGGGACCATCGGGCCGCTCTTGATCTTCCTCCTGCTCTTCCTCTTCTTGATGAGCAGCATGCAGGGCAGCGGCAACCGGGTGATGAGCTTCGGCAAGAGCCGCGCCAAGCGCATGACCAAGGACTCCCCCAAGGTCACCTTCGCCGACGTTGCGGGCGCGAACGAGGCCGTCCAGGAGCTCACCGAGATCAAGGAATTCCTAGAGTCCCCCCAGAAGTTCCAGCGCCTCGGCGCGAGGATACCGAAGGGCGCCCTGCTGGTCGGCCCTCCCGGAACCGGCAAGACGCTGCTCGCGCGGGCCGTCGCCGGCGAGGCCGGCGTCCCGTTCTTCAGCATCTCGGGCTCGGACTTCGTGGAGATGTTCGTCGGCGTGGGCGCTTCCCGCGTGCGCGACCTCTTCGAGCAGGCCAAGCAGAACAGTCCCTGCATCATCTTCATGGACGAGATCGACGCGGTCGGCAGGCAGCGTGGCGCTGGCCTCGGCGGCGGGCACGACGAGCGCGAGCAGACGCTCAACCAGCTCCTCGTCGAGATGGACGGCTTCGACGCCAAGGGCGGCATCATCATGATCGCCGCCACCAACCGCCCGGACATCCTTGACCCGGCGCTGCTACGCCCCGGCCGCTTCGATCGGCAGATCGTGGTAGACAGGCCCGACCTTCCGGGGCGGGAGAAGATCCTGCAAGTCCACACGAGAGGCAAGCCGCTCGGCCCGGACATCAACATAGAGACGCTCGCCCGCTCGACGCCCGGCTTCACCGGGGCGGACCTCGCGAACCTCGTAAACGAGGCGGCGTTGCTCGCCGCAAGGCACGACAAGGACCAGATAGATCAGGTCGAGATGGAGGAGGCGATAGACCGGGTCATAGCCGGTCCGGAGCGCAAGACGCGTCTCATCTCCGACAAGGAGAAGGAGATCACCGCCTACCACGAGGCCGGTCACGCCATCGTGGGCGCCCTCCTGCCCGATGCCGACCCGGTACACAAGATCAGCATCATCCCGCGCGGCCAGGCGCTCGGCGTTACGATGAGTCTGCCGACCGAAGACCGCTTTATGATGAGCCGCGGCCAGCTCATGGCGCAGCTCGCGATGATGCTCGGTGGACGCGCGGCTGAGCGTGTTATCTTCGACGAGATCACCACCGGCGCCTCCAACGACCTCGAGCGTGTAACGCAGACCGCCAAGCAGATGGTTACGAGGTACGGCATGAGCGAGAAGCTCGGGCCGATGGCCCTGGGGCACGCCAACGGGCAGGTCTTCATGGGCCGCGATTTCAACGCCCAGCCGGACTACTCCGACGAGATCGCCTTCCAGATCGACAAGGAGATCCGGCGCATCGTGGACGAGTCCTACGACACCGCGGAGGACCTCCTCATGCGCAACAGAACCCTCGTGGACAAGCTGTCGAGCGACCTGATCGAGTACGAGACCGTGGACTCCAAGCACCTTGCTCGCCTCGTCGAGGAGTACGCCGAGGACCGCGTCCCGGCGGACAGCGCGCTGCCGAACCAGGACGGCCACCCCCGCGGCGAAGATTATCTAGACTAGAGATGACCCAAGGGCCTACGGCCCAGGGAGACACGAGGGTCGGGCGCCTGATATCGGGCCTCGACCCCGTTCTCATGGGCATCCTCAACGTAACCCCCGACTCCTTCTCGGACGGCGGCGAGTTCTTCGGCGTCGAGCCCGCCGTAGCGCAGGCCGAAAAGATGCTCGACAAGGGTGCTCACATGATCGACGTCGGCGGCGAATCGACCCGCCCGGGCTCCGACCCCGTGAGCCCCGAAGAGGAGCTGCGCCGGGTGCTGCCGGTGGTGCGGGGCATCCTCGAAGTTCGTCCCGAAACCATAATCTCAACAGATACCTACCAGGCCTCCACCGCCGAGGCCGTCCTCGACGCCGGAGCGCGGCTCGTCAACGACGTCACCGCGCTCCGGGGAGATCCGAAGATGGCGGGCCTGGTCGCCGAGAGAGGTTGCCCGGTAGTCCTCATGCACATGCTCGGCGAGCCAAAATCCATGCAACGGGACCCGCGCTACGAAGACGTGGTGCGCGAGGTCCGGGACTTCCTCGTCGCCAGGGCGGAGCACGCCGTAAGAGTGGGCGTACGAGAGGAGAACGTGATCCTGGATCCCGGTATTGGCTTTGGCAAGACCCTGCAGCACAACCTGGAGCTGTTGAACAACCTCGATGCCTTCGTCGAGCTCGGCTTTCCCGTGCTCGTCGGAGCCTCTCGCAAGAGCTTCCTCGGCAAAATCCTCGGTTCAGACGACGCCGGAGATCGCGTTTTCGGTACGGTGGCGACGAGCGTTATGGCCTACGAGCGGGGGGCGACCCTCTTCCGGGTACACGACGTCCGGGCCAACAAGGAAGCCCTGGAGGTGGCGGCGGCCGTCCGGCGGGCTTAGGCTTACTTTGATTTCGTGAGCTAAGGGCCGCGGAAGAGGAGGCTTCGCCTGTGTTCGAACGATTTACCGAGAGGGCCCGCAAGGTGGTGGTGCTCGCCCAGGAAGAGGCCCGGTGCATGGAGCACAACTACATCGGCACCGAGCACCTGCTCCTGGGCCTCCTTCGCGAGGACGAGGGTGTCGCCGCCCGCGCTCTGGGCTCGCTGAACGTCACCCTTGACGAGGTGCGCGAGCAGATCGAGAGCATCGTCGGCCACGGCGAAGGAAGGACCGACGATCAGGCACCGTTCACTCCTCGCTCGAAGAGGGTTTTGGAGCTGGCGCTGCGCGAGGCTTCGCAGATCGGCCACAACTACATCGGCACCGAGCACATCCTGCTCGGGCTCGTCAGGGAGTCCGAGGGGGTGGCCGCGCGCGTGCTGTCCAACCTCGGCGTCGACCCGGACAAGGTGAGGCGCGAGGTCGTGCGGATGCTCGGCGGTGGCCAGGTGACGGAGACGCGGCTCACCGGCCATCCTGAAACTTCGGAGTATGCGCGAGCCTCGCGAGCCAATCTAGTCCAGGCACGAGTGGAGGGACTGCTGGTCCACGCGCGCTGCGGTGTCTCGGACGAAGAGCGCGCCCTGCCCCAGGCTCTGCGGGTGGATCTTCAGTACAGGTACCGGCCCGGAGAAGGGGACGAGCTCGGCGAGAGCGTAGACTATGGAGCCGTCCTTCGGGAAGTGGCCGAACTACTGGAGCGAGAGGAGTTCAGGCTCCTGGAGACTGGGATGCGAAGGGTGGGGGCGCACGTTTTGGAGAGCTTCCCCGAGATATGGGAGCTTACCGTCCGCGTCACCAAGGTACACGTTCCGGTAGCCCGGTCGGTCTCGGGAGTCTCGGTCGAGGCTACTTTCGGCCGGTGACCCGTTCATTCTTGAGCCTGGGGAGCAACCTCGGCGCCCGTCTGGGTTACCTGCGGGCGGCGGTCGAGGCGATCGAGCGGGGGCCGCTGATAGAGGTGGCTGGGATCTCGAAGGTGTACGAGACGATGCCGGTCGAGGTCGACGAGGAGCAGCCGGACTATTTAAACTGCGTGGTCGAAGTCCGGTACGGGGCTGCGGCGGTCGAGCTTTTGCGCTTCTGTCAGGGGGTTGAGGCGGCGCTTGGAAGGACCGGGAAGGGAGGTAGGCTACCGAGGACCGTGGACATAGACATCCTGCTCTTTGGCGAAGAGGTCATAGAAAGGCCGCATTTAGTGGTGCCGCATCCAGGTATATTGCGGGCGTTCAACTTGAGGGGGCTCGCGGACCTCGCGCCCGGTGTGTATATTCCGGGGCGCGGAGCGGTAAGAGGGCTTCTGGCCGGGGCGGATCTTAGCGGCATCAGAGAGTTTGGGGAGAGCTTGTAGCATGTTGATGGCGGTGGACATCGGGAACACGCAGACGGTCCTGGGGCTCTTCGAGGGCGAGGAGCTGCGGGGGCGTTGGCGGATAACGACCGAGGCGTATCGCACCGCCGACGAGCTCGGCGCTGTCTCGGATGGGCTTCTGCGGTTGCGGGGCTTGGGGCTGGATCGGGTGGAGGCTTTGATCGTCTCGAGCGTGGTGCCGGTGCTTAACCGCTCGTACAAGAACCTGGCCGAACAGGTCCTCGAAGTGCCTTTCTACCAGGTGACGCCGATGATGCAGACCGGCCTGAAGAATCGCTACGATGATCCAGGGGCGGTCGGGGCGGACAGGATCGTGAACGCCGTGGCGGCGGGCCGCTACTATGGTTACCCGACCATCATCGTGGATTTCGGGACGGCCACCACCGTGTGCGCGGTGGACGCGGAGGGGGCCTACCGGGGCGGGGCCATCTTGCCCGGTCTCTACGTGGCCCTGGATGCCCTCGTCGCGCAGACGGCCAAGCTTCCCGGCGTCGACCTCGAAGAAGAGCCGCCGAAGGCCATCGCCACCAACACCCCCGACTCTGAGCGATTTTATCGCCCTCTGAGGCTTGTTGGTGATCGCCGAGCGAGCCTGTTCGACCTACGATTCCCGACTCCCACAAACTACCGGTAAATGCTTTGTAATTTTCAGTTATTAGTGAGAACGGTCTTGACCGTGGACTGCGAGCATCTCAAGAGGGCCTGTCGAATGCTTCGCCGTTTGAAGAGTGATGCCAGCGTGGTGTGATTACGAGTATCGTCGATGCCGACTGATTACTAAAAACTGACAACTATCTCGTTGACACCTTTGTGACGCTTCCGTATACTCTGCCGGCTTATGACAGACAAGAACAGGGAGCTTCTCACCCGCGAGGGCTTCGAGAAGCTCCAAGAAGAATTCAATTATCTTACGGAGGAGCGGCGTCGAGAGGTCGCGGACCGCATCCGGCAGGCCAGGGAGTTCGGCGATATCTCCGAGAACTCCGAGTACGACGACGCCAAGAACGAGCAGTACCTGCTCGAGCGCCGGATCAGCGAGGTTCAGCGCCGCCTGAGGAACGCGAAGGTCGTGGATCCGAGCGGGGCGGAGGCTGGCGCGGTGGACCTCGGCACCCGCGTAACGTTGAGGTTGATCGGCAAGGACGAGGAGCGGACCTTCGAGATCGTCGGGGCGAACGAGTCGGACCCCGGAAGCGGCAAGCTCTCTCATTCCTCTCCGGTCGGACGCGCCGTCCTCAAGCGCCGTGTCGGGGAGACGGTGACCGTCTCCACGCCCCGTGGCGCGACCGAGTACGAGATCGTCAACATAGAGGCCGCGAGCTAGAGAGAGGGTTCGCCCTCGCCCTAGAAGGCCGTGTTACTGTCTACCCACCCGTGGAGCAGCGCGTGAGCAGCATCGATCTTCCCGTACCCGATTGGGCCATGAGGACCGCGGAGAACCTGTTGTCTACCCATGGCGAGGGCCCGCACGTGGTCGCAACCGGCATCAGCCCCTCCGGCAACATCCATGTCGGCAACCTGCGCGAGGTCTTGGTTGGCGAGGCGGTCGTGAAAGCCCTCGAAGCTCTGGGGTCCGAGGCGCGGTTCGTCTTCCACGCGGACACGATAGACCCACTGCGCAAGATAGCACCTGGTGTACCCGAAAGTTTTTGGCAGTATATGGGACACAGCCTTTCGCAAGTACCAGACCCGGATCCCAACGGTTGTCACACCTCCTATGCCGAGCACTTCCTTGCACCTTTCGAAGAAGCTCTCGAAATTATGGGAGTGGAGGTCACGGTACTCCGCTCACACGAGCTTTACGAAAGGGGCTTCTACACGGAGGTAACACGAGAAGCGCTGGAGCATACCGATGAATTGCGGCAGATTCTGCAAGAGGTAGCAGGACGAACACGACTAATAGAAGATTATTGGTCACCTTACATTCCCCGAGCGGCCTCTGGTGAGCTAAGTAACACCAGGGTGCTGGAACACAAGCCAGAGCTACACGGTGTCGTTTTCGAGGACGGATACGGAAAGAAGGGCTTCGCCGACTACTCGAAAGGCGAGGGAAAACTCGGCTGGCGGGTGGAACTCGCTGCGCGGTGGAAGGCGCTCCGGGTGACGTTCGAGCCGTTCGGAAAGGATCACACGAGCCGCGGCGGCTCGACCGACACCGCCGACCGCATGGCGAGGGAGGTCTTCCATTATCCGCCTCCGGGGCGCTTCGAGTACGAGTGGATCCAGATAAAAGGCAGGGGCGCGATGAGCAGCTCGAGGGGCATCGTCCTCTTGCCGAACGACATGCTCGACATCATGCCCCCGGACGCCCTGCGGCGGATGGTGCTTGGGCGGGACCCCGCTCGCGCCCTGGACCTGGACCTCGCCGAAGGCTTCCCCCGCATTATGGACGAGGGTACGAGGAGGCCGCGAGCAACCTCGAAAAGCTCCGCCGGGACCTCGCCTACGCCCGCAACTGGGCCGAGGAGTGGGCGCCGGAGTCGTACCGCTTCGGGGTGCGCGACGAGATGCCCCCCGAAGCGGCGGACCTGGACGCCGGACAGCGGCGGTACCTCGCGGTGGTAGCCGAGAGGCTCGAGGACGGGATGGACGGCGACGCGGTGCAGGATCTCCTGTACTCCACGGCGGTCGAGCTCGGGCTGAAACCGAAGGCGGCCTTCGGGGCCGTGTACACAGCCCTTCTGGGCAGGAGGAGCGGGCCGAAGGCCGGACCGTTCGTCGCCGGTCTCGACGCCGGCTTCGTGCAGGGGAGGTTCCTCGATGTGTCAGGGGACACGTAGCAAGAGAGAGCGGGGAGCTAGAATCTGTTCGGGTCGCAAAAGGGCGCCATATATAGTGGTAGCGCGAGCGTGTTGCGCTAAACGCGCACTTAACGCGCACTTATCTGGGCAAAACCTTTGTATACTCACACTGTAGGCAGCATTTTTAGGAGAAGGGTTTATGGTCCTAAGATTTATCAGAGATAGAGCGAGGTATAATCCGCTCATTGCTGGCGAACGTAGAAGATATTTACAGAAGACCGACACGGCTACGGAAAACGCTGCAGAGGACCCTCGGAACGGAGGAGGCTCCAACTAATGTTCGAACGATTCACCGAACGGGCCCGCAAGGTGGTGGTGCTCGCCCAGGAAGAGGCCCGTCACTTCAACCACAACTACATTGGCACCGAGCACCTGCTCCTTGGAGCTGGCGCTGCGCGAGGCTTTGCAGCTCGGCCACAACTACATCGGCACCGAGCACATCCTGCTCGGGCTCGTCAGGGAGTCCGAGGGAGTGGCAGCGCGCGTGCTGTCCAACCTTGGCGTCGACCCGGACAAGGTCCGGCGCGAGGTCGTGCGTATGCTCGGCGGTGGCCGGTCGCAGCGGGGCGGCCGGGGTGGCGCCGCTGCAGAAGGCGGCGGGCGCGGGGTAGAGGCCAAGCGGCCCAAGACTCGTCAGCTCGACCAGTACGGGCGCAACCTCACAGCGTTCGCCGACGAGAGCAAGCTCGATCCCGTGATCGGGCGCTCCAAGGAGATAGAGAGGATCATGCAGATCCTCGTGCGGCGCACCAAGAACAACCCCGTCATCATCGGCGAGCCGGGTGTTGGCAAGACGGCCATCGTCGAGGGGTTGGCCCAGGAGATCGCCGAGGACCGCGTGCCGGACATCCTCGCCGACAAAGAGGTCTACACGCTCGACCTCGGCGCTTTGGTCGCTGGTTCCAAGTACAGGGGCGAGTTCGAGGAGCGCCTCAAGAAGATCATGAAGGAGATCACCGACCACGGCGACGTCATCCTGTTCATCGACGAGATCCACAACCTCGTCGGAGCGGGCGCCGCGGAGGGTGCGATCGACGCGGCTTCTATCTTGAAGCCCGCCCTCGCCCGCGGTGAGCTGCAGGTTATCGGCGCCACGACCATCGACGAGTACCGCAAGTACGTCGAGAAGGACAAGGCGCTCGAGCGCAGGTTCCAGACCATCCAGGTCGGCGAGCCGACGGTCGAGGAGACGGAGCTCATCCTCAAGGGGCTTCGCGATCGTTACGAGCAGCACCACAAGATCCAGATAACCGACGAGGCCCTGAAGTCTGCCGCCGAGCTCGGCGACCGCTACATCTCGGACCGCTTCCTGCCGGATAAGGCCATAGACCTCGTCGACGAGGCCGCTTCCAAGATGCGGATAAAGACGATGGCCTCTCCTCCGTACTACAAGGAGATCGACGACGAGCTCAACGACGTGCGGTCCCAAAAAGAGGCCGCCATCGACGGGCAGGAGTTTGAGAAGGCCGCGCGGTTGCGGGACAACGAGCGCAAGCTCTCCCTGCAGCGCCGCGAGCTAGAGCAGACCTGGCGCGAGGGCGGCCCGGACGGCGAGACGCAGGCCTCCATCGGGGAGAACGAGATCGCCGAGATCGTCTCCATGTGGACCGGCATCCCGGTTAAGAAGATGACCGAGGAGGAGACCGAGAAGCTCCTGAAGATGGAGGACGAGCTGCACGACCGCGTCGTCGGGCAGAACGAGGCCATCAAGGCCGTCTCCCGCTCCATCCGCCGCACGTTCGCCAGCATCAAGGACCCGAACAGGCCCAGCGGCTCGTTCGTCTTTCTCGGCCCCACGGGCGTCGGTAAAACGGAGCTCGCCAGGACGCTCGCCGAGTACCTCTTCGGCGACCAGGAGTCCATGATCCGGCTCGACATGTCCGAGTACATGGAGCGGCACACGGTCTCCAGGCTGGTCGGTTCGCCTCCGGGATACGTCGGCTACGACGAGGGTGGACAGCTCACCGAGCAGGTCCGCAGGCGGCCGTACAGCGTGGTCCTCTTCGACGAGATCGAGAAGGCCCATCCGGACGTCTTCAACATCCTCTTGCAGATCCTGGAGGATGGGCAGCTCACCGACGCGCAGGGTCGGAGTGTGGACTTCAAGAACGTGGTCCTCATCATGACCTCGAACGTCGGGGCGCAGCACATCAACAAGACCAAGTCTTTGGGCTTCAGCGGCGATGACGAGGGTCTCTCCTACAAGGAGATGAAGAGCAGGGTCACGAGCGAGCTCCGCAAGATCTTCCGCCCCGAGCTTCTCAACCGGATCGACGAGACCATCGTCTTCCACAAGCTCGAGCGCGAGGACATGCGCCACATCATCGAGATCCAGATCCGCCGTCTGCGCAAGCAGCTCGTCGATCGCGAGGTGACCGTCGAGTTCACCCGCGAGGCTCTCGACAAGCTCTCCGACGCGGGCTACGACCCGGCGTTCGGCGCGAGGCCATTGCGCCGCGTGCTGCAGCGCATGATCGAGGACCCGATGAGCGAGATGATCCTGCGCGGCGAGGTCCCCACAGGCTCCAAGGTCGTCATCGAGCCGAACGACATCGACTTCGAGGACGTCGCCGAGGACGAGTCGATCGTGGACATCAAGGTAACCCAGCCCAAGGAGGTCGTCCCCGCCGAGTAAGAGGGACAGCGAGCAACACTATCGGGCCGGGGTGCGAAAGCACCCCGGCTTTTCTTCGTCCCGAAAGCTCAGGTTTCGTGGATGTGCTCCTCGAACCAGAGGGCGATGCCTTCCGGTTCGATAGTCCCTTCGGCGATAGCCACGGCGAAGTCTTCGAGCTCCTTCTGTTCGGTCTCTAGCTCGTGCCCGAGCGTTTCGAGCAAGTACGCCGCCGCGTACATCGCGGTCCTCTTGTTGCCGTCCACGAACGGATGCCGCTGAATTATGGACTCGGCGAGAGCCGCGGCTTTGTCGAAAGGGGTGGGAAAGTGGTCCCGCCCAAAAGAGGACCCCCACGGGCGCACCACGGCAGCACGAAGAGACTCCAGATCCCGCACCCCTCCAGTGCCTCCGAACGTCTCTATGGCCACGGTGTGCAGGAACACGACGTCCTCTACGGTCGGCCGCACGGGGCTACCTTTGCGAAAGGTTCCTCAGCGCCTCTTCGTACTTTCTGGTGAAGCGGTGCGCGAACTCGATCAGGTCGTCCGGTGGCCGCGATTCAGCACTCCGTACGCGGATGCTCCCGCCTTCGGAAACCACCTCTACCTCTGAGCCCGGCTCCAGACCAAGCTCCTCCAGCATCTCCGGCGGGATGAACAGGGCCACGGAGCCACCGATCTTCTTTAAGCGCCTCTTCGTCTCCATCTCTAACCTCCACCTCGCTCGCTGAGTTTAACAGAGTTTAACTCATCGGCGAGGGCGGGACGCTGTCGGCCCCCTGCGGGCGCTCGGATCTTGTTCGATGTGCTTTTCCTTCCGTCTCGTACAATAAGCGTATGGCTACCAAGACAAAATTCGTATGCTCCAACTGCGGGCACGCGGAGCCGAAGTGGCTCGGGCGTTGTCCGGACTGCGGGGAGTGGAGCACCTTCGTCGAAGAGGTGCGGGACGACAAGAAGGCCGTCGGCTTCGCGGCGCGGGCGGAGAACGCGAAGGCGCCGAAGAAGGCGGCAGGCGCGACGATGGTGTTGCGCGAGGTGCGGGCGGAGCGCGAGGGCGGCAGGATCGGCACAGGAGCCGGGGAGCTGAACCGGGTTCTGGGCGGCGGTATCGTGCCGGGCTCTATGGTCCTCGTCGGCGGGGAGCCGGGGGTTGGGAAGAGCACGCTCTTGTTGCAGGTGATGGGACATTTGGGAGAACGGTGCCTGATGGTCTCGGGCGAGGAGTCGACCCGTCAGGTGGCCTTGAGCGCCCGGCGCCTGGGTGTGGGGGATGCGGGTTTCCGGGTGCTTTCGGAGACAGACGTGGACGTCATCGAGGCGACTATTCTGGAGGAGCGGCCAGAGGTGGTGGTCGTAGACTCGATCCAGACGCTCTACTCGCCGGAGCTTACGGGGGCGCCGGGGGGCGTGGGGCAGGTGCGGGAGACAGCCGCCCGGCTCATGCGGCTCGCCAAGGCGGAGGGGATTGCCGTCGTCTTGGTCGGTCACGTGACGAAGGAGGGCTCCATCGCGGGGCCGCGCGTGTTGGAGCATATGGTCGACACGGTGCTGCAGTTCGAGGGTGGCCGGTACCAGTCTTTCCGGGTGTTGAGGGCTCTAAAGAACCGCTTCGGCTCGACGAACGAGGTCGGGGTGTTCGAGATGACCGGCGCCGGGATGGCGGAGGTCGTGGACCCGTCGGCGTTCTTTCTCTCGCGCAGGGAGGGTGGGATGCCGCCGGGGGTGGTTACGGTGTGCTTGTTGGAGGGGACGCGGCCGATGCTGGTGGAGATAGAGAGTCTGGTGGCGCCGAGCCCGCTCGCGATCCCACGTCGGGTGGCCAACGGGATCGAGGTAGGACGGGTGAACATGCTGTGCGCGGTCCTGAGCCGCCGGGCGGGGCTGGTGCTCGGGGATCAGGACGTGTACGTGAACGTCACGGGCGGCGTGCGGGTCGAGGAGCCTGCGGCGGACCTGGGGGTGGCCCTGGCGATCGCCTCGGCTCTCAGGGACCGGCCCGTCGAGGCGGGAGTGGCTTGTTTCGGAGAGGTGGGGCTTACGGGGGACGTAAGGTTCGTCTCCGGGACGCCCCGGAGGGTGGCCGAACTACTCAAGCTGGGGTTCAAGCGTATAATAACTCCAGAAGGTGTACCCGAAGGCCCTCACGGAGCCGGTCGCGACGGAGCGAACGGCTCGCCAAACGGACGGGCTAAGAG
>JAIVIG010000196.1 GCA_020200675.1 Actinomycetota bacterium | reverse complement strand
GGTGGGTGTAACGATGGCGCTTCTCCAGCTTCTCCAACTCTTTAGGGTCTTCTTCGATCACCCGTGGGTAGTTTACGTTCGGCATGGCTACATTGTGCCACTAATGAGACGGATCGGTATAAGTATCTTCGACCCTACCCGCTCCCCACAACGGAGAGGAGTCCAACGCTCCTCGCAGCCGCCTGCTCGAAAAACCGCCCTTCCTTCGAGCTACCTCCACCGTCCGCTCGATGAGGGCCCGTCTAAATCGCGCCCGATGAGCGCCTTGCGAAAGCCGACCAGGGTGCACTTGGAGAACGGCGGCTCGTTCGCTTCCGGGCAGTCCAAAACCAGTTGCCAACGCCGATCCATTACCATGGCCTCCATCGCTTCGTCGTCGGAGACGCCAGTGTAGGCTTGCAGGATGGTGGCGAGGGCGAGCTTTGCCGGAGGCACCGGAGGCCGTCCGAGCTTGCTCTCGCGGTAGATCTCGCCCAACTCTTTCTGAAAGGCCTCGTCGAAGATCTCGTGGCGCTGGTTGCGCAGGAAGATAAAAAGCTTAGCCCGCTTGATGAGCCTCATCACCGTCCATTCTTCGGGTGCGGGCTCGATGGGCGGATGCCAAATCTGTGGACGCATGGAGTGTTCACTACCTTTCCTCGCTACCTGTTGGCAGGCAGCAAACCACGCCTCCGACGCTCCCGTCAACTACTAATCTACCGACTCTCTAGAGGTCTCCCATAGGTCGCGGCAGCGGGCTAGCCGACCGCCCTGACCCCTGTCCCGACGAACTCCTCCAGCACGGAGAGCGCCAGTCGGGCCTGCCGCTGGCGACGCTCGGGCTTCGAGAGACGCTTGCCATTCTCTTTCTTCGGGACGGCGGGTACGAGACCCCAGTTTGAGTTTATGGGCTGTAGGGTGCCCTCCTTGGTGGTGATGTAGTGGGCGAGCGCGCCCATCATCGTGCCATGGGGCATCGTTATGGGCTCCTCGCCCCGGGCGATGCGGGCGGCGTTCGTGCCAGCGATGTGGCCCATCGCGGTGCTCTCGACGTAGCCCTCCACGCCGGTTAGCTGCCCGGCGAAGAAGAGCGGCTCGTCGCCGACACGGATGCGCATGGTCGCCTCCAGCATCCGGTTGGAGGGGAGGTAGGTGTTGCGGTGCATGACGCCCATTCGGGCGAAGTCCGCGTTCTCCATGCCGGGGATGGTTCTGAAGACGCGCTTCTGTTCTCCCCATTTGAGGCGCGTCTGGAAACCGACCATGTTGAAGAGCCGGCCCTCGGCGTCGTCCTGCCTGAGCTGCACGACCGCGTAGGGTTCTTCGCCGGTCCTGGGGTCCGGCAGCCCGACCGGTTTCATCGGGCCGAAACGTAAAGTTTCGCGGCCGCGACGGGCTATGGTCTCGGCGGGTAGGCATCCCTCGAAGTACATGTCCTCTTCGAAGTCCTTTATCGGGGAGAGCTCGGCGGTGGCGAGCGCTTCGACGAAGGCGTAGTACTGATCCTCGGTCATCGGGCAGTTCAGGTAGGCCGCCTCACCCTTGCCGTAGCGGGAGGCGAGGTAGATGGTCTCCTCGTCCAGCGACTCGCGGTAGATGATCGGGGAGGCCGCGTCGTAGAAATAGAGCGTCTCTCCGGAGAGGGCTTCTATCTTCTCTGTCAGGGCGTCCGAGGTCAGGGGTCCGGTGGCGATGACGGTAGGTCCCTCCGGTATCTCGGTGGCCTCTCTGCGGATCACCTCTACGTTCGGGTGGCTGTGGACGGCCTCCGTGACGGCCCGGGGGAAACCCTCGCGGGCGACCCCCAACGCGCCGCCCGCCGGGACCCTGTTCGCGTCGGCGCAGCGCAGGATCACGGAACCCAGCCGTCTCAACTCCTCTTTGAGGAGACCGGAGGCCGTTTCTAGAGACAGGTTGCCCATCGAGTTCGAGCAGACCAGCTCGGCGAAGGAGTCGGTTCGGTGCGCGGGTGTCTCCTTCACCGGGCGCATCTCCCACAGCTCTACCGAGCAGCCAAGCTCCGCCGCCTGCCAGGCCGCCTCGCTCCCGGCGAGGCCGCCCCCGATAACCGTCACTTCAGCCAAGATCACCATCCGAAACGCGTCGCAAGTGTTCGTTAGTCTAGCGGGCGTATTCTACGCCACACGCGCCGAGTTTCAGCTACCTCAAGGACAAGGCAGGTGATCGAGGCTAACCACGGGACGGCCTGCGAACTACTGCATGCCCTCGTGCGTTTGGCGCATGCACCTGTTCTCGACGTAGGAGAGCCCTCCCTCTTCGGCTATCCGGCGTGCCTCCGAGTTCTCGATTCCCTCCTGCAACCAGAGCGTCCTGGCGCCGGCCCGGACCGCGTCCTCGGCGACCTCGGGTGTCTTCTCGGGAGGGCGAAACACGTCCACGACGTCTACCTGCTCCGGTATCTGCTCGACCGTCTCGTAGGCCCGCTCCCCGAGCACCTCTTCCTCGTTCGGGTTCACCGGGATGATGCGGTAGCCTTGCTCCTTCAGGTATGTGCCCACCTCGTTGCTCGCCTTCTCCGGGTTGCTGGAGAGCCCGACGACCGCGACGGTCCTGGCCTCCTTGATGATGGTCTCGGGATCGGCCACGGCTCCTCCTTTCGGTACGCTTCTCGCCGTCGTTGTTTCAGAAACCGTCTGAAAAGCCTCATTGGCGGGCCAACCGCCTTACCATCAAGCGCGTCATCGCCACGTACATGAACGCTTCGCCCGTCTCTGGCACCCTCTCGTAATCCTTGCTCATCCTGCGGTTGCATGGTATGGGACCCAAGGCGCTGGATCAGATTCGTCGCGCTCTCGCCGCCAGGGTCCAATCGTTCGCCGATGACTCATCACGCAACCACTCGCCCGGCGCGCGTGAGCGTCGCGGCGGG
>JAIVIG010000013.1 GCA_020200675.1 Actinomycetota bacterium | reverse complement strand
GCTCGGAGGAGCTTGTGCAGGCGACGCGAGACCTGGACCGGGGCCGTGCAACCGAAGAGGCGGTCGCCGCTCAGCAGGATGCGGATCTACGAGCTTTTCTCTACGCCCAGAGGGAGGCAGGTCTCGACTACTTCTCGGATGGCCTGCTGAACTGGCAGGACATCTTCCGGCCGTTCGACACGGCGGCGGAGGGGCTGCGCACCGGCCCTCTGACGCGCTTTTTGAACACGAACACGTTCTACCGGGCTCCGGCGGTCGAGATGGAGAGGCCGAGATTGGTCGAGCCGCTCGCCGAGCCGTTTTTCCGGATCGGAGACCTTCCTCGCAGCCGGTGGGTGGCCACGCTACCCTCTCCCCACTCTTTGGCCGAATGGGCCGCGGGGGAGATCGAACCGCGGGCGGTTGCGGAAGGGATACTCGGGCCACAGATAAGGTGGCTCGCCGGAAACGGCTGCGCCTACGTGGTGCTGCAGGAGACGGCGCTCTTCGGCAAGAGGAGCGACCTTCACGGACTCTTCGAAGCTTTAGAGGCGCTCGCGAGCCCGTTGCCGCTGGCCCTCCAGCTGCCGTTCGGGGATGCCGGGGACGTGCTCGGAGAGCTCCTGGAGCTGCCGGTCGACGCCATTGGGGTGGACTTCTACGCGACGGACGTCATGGCGCTGCCGCGCCCGTTCCCGAAGACGCTACTCGCGGGGGTCGTGGACGCCCGAAACTCTCTTCTGGAGGAGCCCGAAGAGCTGGCCGAGTTTGCACATAGCCTCATCGCAGAGATGGAGGGGCCGGAGCTGCACCTCGTACCGAACGGGGATCTGCAGTTCGTGCCGGAGAAAATAGCCCGCGAGAAGGTGCTGCGCCTCGGTGCCGCGGCCAGGATCTTGAAGGATCAGAACCTCGAAGAAGGGGCAGTAACGTGAACGAGGTACGCTTTGTAACCAGAGAGATAGGGAGCCTCGCCAAGCCCGGCTGGCGCGTGAAGTCCATCGTTGGCCGGTCAGTAGAGGATAGCGATGTCGAGGACGCTCGTGTGTGGGGCAAGCGCCTCGGCGTAGCGAACGTCGAGGAACTCGTGGAGGTTCTCAGGAAAGGCACAGGCTTCTCGGAGGAAGAGAAGGCCAAGATACAAGATTACTCGGCACTGTACGGCATACGGCTGCTAGAAAGCGCCGGCCTCGACGTGGTCTACGACGGCGAGCAGCGTCGGAGCGAGATGTACGATCACGCCGTCCGCCACGCGAAGGGCTTCGAGCCCCGCGGAACGGTACGCTCCTGGGACAACAAATACTACACCAAGGCCGCCGTCACCGAGAAGCCTCTCGTCGAAACGGTATACGACCTAGAGGAGTACGAGTTCGTCCGGTCCCACACCGACCGGCAGGTCAAGATCCCCTTCACCGGCGCCTACACCATCATGGACTGGTCCTACGACGAGTACTACGCCAGGAACGGCTCTCTCCTCGGCGCCCCCGCGCAGCAAAGGACCGAGCCCCGGCGGAGGTTCGGCGTGGACGCGGCACGCGACGTGGTCCGTCCGAACGTTCTGGGCCTCGTCGAGGCTGGGGCAGATTGGGTCCAGATCGACGAACCCGCCGCTACCACCCGCCCCGAGGAGGTTCCGCTCGTCGTCGAGACCTTCAACGCCACCCACGAGGGCATAGACGCTCGTGCCAGCATCCATATCTGCTTCTCCGACTACACCTCCCTCTTCCCACACATCGAAGAGCTCGACAACTGCTACGAGCTGCAGCTCGAGTTCTCGAACCGCGACTCCTTGGAGCTCGGCACGCAGGCCGAAGATCGGCCAGGCTACGATGTTCTACCGAGGTTTAGAGAAAGCGCGTGGGACGGCAAGATCGGGTTGGGGGTCATAGACATCCACACGGACTATATCGAATCCCCAGAACTCGTCCGCGACCGTATCCTCTACGCATCGGAGGTGCTCGGTCCCGAGCGCATCGAGGTCAACACCGACTGCGGCTTGAGGACCCGCACCTGGGAGGTCTCTTTAGAGAAGATGAAGAACATGGTCGAGGGCACCAGGCTCGCCGAGGTGACGCTCAACGGTTCCTAAATGAATGTAAGCTGTTGGCATGAACATCGCTCTCCGAAATCCATGACGTCTGAGGGCATAAAATTGCTTCATTCTTCTGGGATGGCGAGTTCCTCCGAGCCTCTTCCGCCCTTCGACAACCCTTCATGGAAAGCGCTCCAAGCCAGACTCGCGCACTTGACGCGGGAAGGATACTTCACGACGCCCTTGAGGGCCGCTAGGTCGTCGAGCTTCGGGAACTCCTTTTTGCCGACCATCTGTTCCTTGAACATCTCTATCTCGGCTTCGGCCTCCTTTAGGCTTTTGCCCGATAGCCGTTCGGTCATCATCGAGGCCGAGGCCTGGGAGATAGCGCAACCCCGCCCGCTGAACCTCACCTCGGCGACCCTGTCTCCGTCGAAGGCGGCGTAGACCACCACCTCGTCGCCGCAAAGGGGGTTGAGGAGGTGCTCCTCCAGGTCTGCATCCTCGAGCTTGCCCCGGTTCCGGGGGCGCTGGCAGTGGTCCATGATCACCTGGGTGTAGAGCTCACGCATCATGGGTTCTTTAGACGAAAGCTCCGAAGAACTCGCGGGCTCTCGCGAGGGCGTCGACCAGGGCGTCGACCTCTTCTTCTGTGTTGTAGAGGTAGAAGCTTGCCCTTGCGGTGGCCACGACGCCGAGGCGCCGCATAAGCGGTTGGGTGCAGTGATGTCCGCTGCGAATGGCTATGCCCTCCTCGTCTAGGAGCTGGGAGAGGTCGTGCGGATGCACGTCGGGCAGGGTAAAGGATGCAATCCCCGTGCGGTCCTCTGTCGGGCCGTGAATGGTGATCCCTTCGAGTTCTGAGAGTCGTTGGTAGGCGTACTCCCCGAGCCTGCGCTCGTGCTCCCGAACGTTCTCCATCCTTAGGCCCTTGAGGTAGTCTACGGCGGCCCCGAGGCCGACGACCTGGCCTATGTTCATAGTGCCTGCCTCGAACTTGTGGGGCGGGTCGTTCCAAGTGGAGTGGTCGAGGTGGACCTCCCGGATCATCTCCCCCCCACCAAGAAACGGGTCCATCTCCTCTAGGACCTCTGGCCGGCCCCAAAGCACTCCCACGCCCGTGGGTCCCAGCATCTTGTGCCCGCTGCACGCGAAGAAGTCGCACCCCAAAGCCTCCACGTTCACCGGCAGGTGCGGCGCGCTCTGCGCCCCGTCCACCAGCATCAAGGCTCCTGCCTCGTGTGCCAGCTCCGCTAGCCGCTCGACCGGGTTTATAGTAGCGAGCACGTTCGAGGCGTGCACGGCGGCGACCATCTTCGTCCTCGGGCCGATCAAGCGTGCCGCCTCCTCCATGTCGAGCGTGCCGTCCTCCAGAACGGGGACAAAGCGCAGCTTGGCGCCGGTGGCTCTGGCGGCGAGCTGCCAGGGGACGAGGTTCGAGTGATGCTCGACCTCGGTAAGCACCACCTCGTCGCCTTCGCGGAGCTCTTTGCGGCCCCATGCGTGGGCGACGAGGTTTACGGACTCGGTCGTGCCCCTAGTGAAGACGAGGCCGGTCTCTTCCGGCGCGCCGAGAAAGCGGGCGACCTTCCTCCTAGAGCCTTCGTAGGCCGATGTGGCTTCCTCAGAGAGGCGGTGCACCCCGCGGTGGATGTTGGCGTTGTGCTCCTCATAGTACTCGTTCAGGGCTTCGAGAACCCGCCGCGGCTTCTGGGAGGTCGCAGCGTTGTCCAGGTAGACAAGGTCTTTGCCGCCCACCTTGCGCCCCAGGATAGGGAACTCCGTACGCACTTTCTCTACGTCATACATGGGGGCTTCGTACCTCCGACGGTCTCCAGAGGAACTCGGCAGGAGGAGCGCGAGTCTCGCGAGACTGCCATCTGCCGTCGCCTCTCTACATCTTGCGAAGACTATCACACGCGGGCATAGGAACATGTGAAGTCCAGCAGGCTACAAGAATCTAAAGAGCTTGCACCTAGTTACGGGGTAGATTGCCTCTATTCATGAACTGCCTAGAAGACGTGTTTCGCGGAAACTCCTAAGCCTCGAGGGTACGAAACAGGGGCCGAGACAATCCGAGCTATGTCAGCTTCCCTCACGCTTTTTTCTCCCCCCCTTCGCCTTCCGGTATGCGTTGCGGGCGCAATCCTCGTACCCTTCGAGGGCGGCTCGGTAAGCAGCTATATCCCGAGCGTCGTGCGCCGCGACCAGGCGAGCGTGGCATAGCTCGCCTGGTCGCCCTGCGCCATCCGCACCCCCGTAGCCTCGATTCCGGCCACTAGCTTGGCGGCGCGCTGCAAGAGCAGAATAGATTCCGGTTCATTCCACCGCTCCTCGGAAGCGCTCACGCCGTTTCTCTCGGCCCGGCAAGAGCGAGTCTAATTCACGAGTTCCCTAGCCCAGAGAGGGATATTATTGGACACTTCGTTCATTATCCGTACCACGCGACGTGATGTCGTTGTAGCGCCAGGGGGAGCCCTCGGGATAAGCAGCTTCGTCTCGTAGGTGTTGTTCTGCCTGGGCTCGGGGGTCGTGGAGCCAGGGGTGGTGAGTTGCCTCATAGTCCTCTAGCATCTGTCCCTGTGCCTCTGGCTGATGTCCTTCTTGCAGCTTCTCTTGGATGTCGGCCGTAAGGTCCGCCCCACATGCGCAGACGGCCCTAGAATCGGTGAGGGCCGACATCTTGAAGGTCTGCTTCTCGCCGCAGTCGCACTCAAGAACGACATGCGCCTGATGCCAACGGTAGCTCTTACCGAAGGGAACTTCGAGGGTGTCGTATTGCGCTTTTTTGATGATCTCGATGATCTGGGTCATTCACTCGTACCTTCCTATCGACTGTCGCCTCCCGGCTAGCTGGCCTTCCTTCCGCGGCGCAGCCTGCATGAACTGCTCACAAGCAGCGTCTCGTTGGACCAGGCTGGCCAGGCTACGCTCCTCTTGTCGAGCTTGTCTGCGCTTCTTGGCCCACTTCGGCGCAAGCTCATCCTGCCACCGTTCCGCCTCCTCGTCGCGGTGTGGCCCGTCTCGCAGCCCCGTAAGCTGTTGGCCAGCCTCGGTTTCTAGAACAGCCTTTAGCGCTTCTTCGAGCGGTTCCCCGGTCCATTCTGCGCGAGCCCCCGCCTGACGCGCCAGGACCTCGACGGCCATGTCGGCCACCCGTTGCTTCTCTTGCATAGCATTCCCTTTCCCGAGAGTAGTATTAGGTAGCAAAAATATTCGGGCCAGCGAAGCCGCTCCTGTCAAGAGTCAGCGATCGCCAGCCCGTGCAACAAACTCTGGTCGTGCCACAACGCCAGTGCCTGCGGCTAGTTGTCGACCTTTCTCTGCATCGGTCCTTACCTCCTACATAGAGGGGCAGTATCGCCTGCTGCATTATTGTAACACAAATTTCAAAGAACTTCGCCTACAGAAAGCTAGATGAGTGTTGCGAGGATCTCAGGCCCACAGCTCCTTGATCCGCCCTTGCGGCCTCCCCAGGCGACGGTTGACCAGGAAGGCGTAAGTGTAGGCGGCGATCTTCGCCGCGATCCTGGTGACCAGACCCACCAGCGTGGTCGCCAGCGTCTCGCCGATCCCGAAGACCCGCTTGAGGCTCGCGAGCGCTATCTCCACCTGGTGCCTCTTGCCGCCTTGCCGGGAACGCTGGGTCTCACCAGCAGGAGAACGCCGCAGTCGGCCAGGGCCTCCTCCAGCGCCTCGCTCTGGTGGTAGGCCAGATCCCCCAGCAACCTGCGCGCCACGGCCTCCCCCAGGCCCGCCTCGGTGAGAAGCTCCTCGGTAAGCTTCACCTCGGCAACGTTGGCGGCGGTGAGCTCGTAGCACAGGGGGGGCACCCCGTTGGTCGCGCACAGCAGCAGCAGATGCAGCTTGACCCCGTAGACGCTGAAGGAGCCCCACCGCACCCATGCCGCCCCTCGAAACCCGCCGACTGCCCGACCTCCTGGCGCGGGTGCACCACCGAGAGCAGGGTCGAATCGATGATCAAGGTCTCGGGCTCTCCCACCAGCTCCTCGGCCGCCACGTCTCGCCCCAAGGGCTCCAGGAGGAAGCGCCGCAGCTTCTTCACGCGCCGGTTGAAAGAGGAGGGGTGGAGCCTCGCTACCCCGGGGAAGAGGTGCGCGAAGAACCTCTCCGCGTCTCGCAAGAACGAGCGCTCGCCTTGTTCCACCCCCCGAAGCTGCTGGAACAACAAGGCGAGGGCGATGACCTCCGAGTCGGAGAGCCTCTTGAGGGATTCGTAGCGCCGCCCTGGCGGGTTGAGCAGGGCGTAGGCGTGTCGTCGACTAGGCAGAACAGGACGATCACGGCCTCTTCCGTGGCGGCGAGACGTGGGGTATGGTGGTGTCGGGCCATCCGGTGCTCCTTTGGTTGGGGAACAGCAGTCGGATGGCCTCCTTTCTATCCCGTATCGAATCCATGCAACACTCATCTAGTAATCGGTGTAGTCGTAGGGATGTTGATTCTGGTGTCCTTCGCCTTGAAGGCAGTTGGGATAGCAGCGTCCGGTGCAGGGTCAGCATCAGTTCCAGAGCCCGAGTACCAACAGGTTGACGAATCCTCTAACAGACGAAGGTCTACTGAAACTTCGCGGGAACTCTCGCAACTTCGAGGGCAAAACAAGCAACTTCGAGAGCAGGTCGAAAGACTGAGGGCAGAGATGCCTAAGCTCAATGACGAAGAGTTAAAGCAGCGCTGCCTTCGGCTCTCTGAGAAGCTTTGTCAGTTTTTGGGGGAACGTGCTAAAGAAGACCCTCAGACAGGAGTTTTTAGCGCAGAGACGCGAGCTTACCACCAAGAGACAATGGCCCAGTACGGCCAACGATTCGCAGGTCCGGTTGGGGCCTTATTCGGCGACCTAGAACTGCGAGGGTGGTGCGATGCCAAAGAGCGAAAGCAGTTCGAGAATCCCATTATGGTTTTGACCGTACAGCAAGCAGCGAATCGACTAGCTACAATCGGACACAGGCTATGATGAGGACTAGAAAGCGTCTTTGAACTCTTCCACAGTAAAGCCGGATTTTCCTACAAGGTCGCGTAGTGTGCCTTTCGCGAGTGTGCGGTGCAAAGGAACAGTTAGAGAAGTACGGCCTTCGGCCTTTAGTCGGACGTGAGACCCTCTTTGGTTAACCTGTTCATAGCCTAACCTTTCGAAGGCACTTACCGCTTCGGCACCGGAACAAACGGGCAGCTTCGCCACCCCGAGGCTAGACGGCCAACTCTACTTCTCGGACCACACCGCGACCAGCGTCGCTCGGAGGTATTTCCTCCCCGCGCTCGATCATATCGGTAAGGGTGAAGTCCAGAGCTTCCTTGATGTTCTCAAGGGCCTCTTCTTCGGTCTCACCCTGGTCCACCACGCCAGGCAACGACGGAACGGTAGCGATGAAAACACCGTCCTCATCCGGCTCAATGATTACTCTATAACGCCTCGTGATCTCCTTACCCACTGCCCTTCCAGCCCCTTTTCCTCTCCCCTATTGCATCTGCATCGCGTCTGTACGTCATTAGAACGATATTATAGACACTCTCGAAATTGCCGGAGTTAACACACACGGCGGTGGCTGGGTCCCGTTATCCGTCGGGCTTATGCCGGCTCGAAACGAGGTTTGGCTTTCCCGGACCCGAGAGCGGGTACATTGGCCGGGCAGAGAACGCACGGAAATGAGGAGAACGTGACCGAGACGAGCACCGGAGTAGAGGTCGGGCAGGCGATGCCGGCCTTCGAGCTACCCGACGAAGAGGGACACCCCTTCAATCTGCTCGAGCAGCTACTTGAAGGGCCGGTGGTCCTCGTCTTCTACCGGGGCGACTGGTGACCGTACTGCAACGGGCAGCTGGTCAGCTACGCCAGGAAGTACGAGGAGTTCGAGAAGCGCGGGACGAGGGTCGTGGGCGTGAGCGTGGACCCGCCCTCCCACAACGAGGCGATGGTCGAGAAGCTCGACCTCCCCTTCACGCTCTTGAGCGATCCTAGAGGGGCCCTCGCCAAACGCTGCGACCTGTGGAACGACAAGGAGGGCGTGGCGGTCCCGACCATCGTGGTCGTCGATCGCGCGGGCGTGATCCGCTACCTCTACGCGGGGCACGACTTCGCCGACAGGCCCGGCGACGACGAGGTACTCGGCGCCCTCGACGAGCTGCCCGACGCGAGCCCCGGAGAGAGAGACGGCGCGGTGGAGATAAGGGTCCCCGCCGAAGAAGCCGAAGCCTCGACGGTCCGCCCTGATAGGCCACCGATAACCCTCGAACAGCTAGTGCCCTACTATCGGGGCGTGTTCTTCGTCACCGTCGCCCTCAAGAGGCGCTTCGGCGAGCTCAAGGATCGGGCCGCCTTCAAGGAGGTCGACCGCTACCAGCGGATGGCCAAGGAGTACGCCGCCGCGATCAACGAGACCAGGGAACTGAAAGACGGCTCTTAGCCCGTGACGCGGATCGCGGGTCGCGCCTCGTACTCGCTGCGCTCAGCTCAGTAGCTTCGGGACCGCAGGATCGACGCTCACGTCCAGCAGGCAGGGCCTTCCGGCGGCGAGGGCGCGCTGCAACGCTCCTTCGAGATCCTCCGCCTCCTCGATCCTCTCGCCGCCAACGCCGAACCCTTTCGCTATGCCCACGAAGTCTATTCCGGGGACGTCGAGGCCGGGAACGCTGTCGTCTATACCTATGGCGTCGCGGAAGCCCTTGAGGATCGAGTATCCCTTGTTGTTGACCACGACGACGACCACGCCCGTTTCGTACCGGGCGGCGCTCCACAGCGCCTGTATCGAGTATGAGACGGAACCGTCCCCGATCACGCAGACCACCGGGCGCTCCGGCTGAGCGAGCTTGAGCCCGACGGCGGCGGGCAGGCAGTATCCGAGGCCCCCGGCGGCGGAGGCGAGATAACCGCCGGGCCTGCTCGGCCGGACGTGCCGGTGGAGCTTGGCCTTGCTGGAGGCCGACTCGTCGGCGACCATCGCGTCTTCCGGCAGGACCTTCGAGAGGACGTACATGAGGTACTCGACGGATATCGGCGAGGAGGTCTCGGGCGCCGGGGGCTTCTCCGGCGCGGACGGCGCCTGCCATTCGGTCTCCGGCAAAAGCGCGGTGAGCTGGCGGATCGCGACGCCTACGTCCCCGACCAGGCTCGTCCCGGTCGCGGCCCTGTTTGCCTCCTCGAAGTCTTCGGTGACCTGAACCAGGCTCGTCCCCTCCTTGACAACGGGTCCGGGTGCGTAGGGGTAGTACTGGAAGACCTGGGCGCCCAATACCAGCACCGCGTCGTAGGGGGAGAGCTGTTCGGCGAGGCCTTTCTGAGCCAGGACCAGATGCCCCCTGAAGAGCGGATGGTCCTCGGGGAAGCTGGCCAGGGGGGAGTTCGGGGCGGCCCACACCTCCGCCCGCATCTTCTCCGCGAGCGCTACCGAGTCGTAGAAAGCCCCCGCCCGAGCAACCCCGGGACCGGCCACGATCGCCGGCCTCCGCGCCCCCGCGAGCAGCCGTGCGGCACCCTTCAGAGCCTCGGGATCGGGCGCGGAGCGGTGCGAGATCTCACGCGCCGCGAAAGGCTCGGCCTCGACGTCCCAGTCGTTCATCGGGATCGAGACGAAGACCGGGCCTCTCGGAGCTTGCATCGCGGTGTGGTAAGCCCGGTGGATCTCCCGCGGCACGTCCTCGGCCCGGTACGGCTCGTGGCTGCGCTTGACGTAGGGCTTCGCGAGGTCCACGAGGTCCCCCGTCAACAGCGGCTCGAGCGCGATGTGCCGCCGGTCCTGCTGACCGGCGGTGACGACCAGCGGCGTCCTGTTGTGCCACGCCGTCACCATCGCCCCCATCGCGTTACCCAACCCAGGTCCCGTGTGCAGGTTAACAAACGCCGCCCGACCCGTCCCCTGGGCGTACCCATCCGCCATCCCGAGCGCGCTCGCCTCCTGCAGCCCCAAGACGTACCGGAAGTCCTCTGAGAAGTCTTGCAAGAACGGCAGCTCCGTGGAGCCGGGGTTGCCGAAGATGGTCGTCATCCCGAGGTTCCGCAGAAGATCGTAGGTGACCTCGCGCACCGTCGCCATATCGCCCTACCCCCTTATCGAGACACTTACCCCTGCGAGGAATATACCAGAGAGCTCTGTGCCCGCCTTTGTGAGTGGCCGGCCTCAGCTCGGTAGCTCGGGCACCTGCGGCTCGACCATAACGTTGATCAGGTAGGGCCATTTCGCGGCGAAGCCGCGTTCGAGGGCGGCCTTTAGGGTCTCCGGATCCTCGACCCTTTCGCCGCGGACGCCCATGCCTTCGGCCACCTTGACGAGGTCGAGGTGGGGTACGTCGAGGCCGGGGACGGAGTCGTCTATCCCTATGGCGTCGCGGAAGCCCTTGAGGATGTAGTAGCCCTTGTTGTCCACGACGACGAAGAGGACCTTCGCCCCGTACTGAGCGGCGGTCCACATAGCCTGGTTAGAGTACATGCTGGAGCCGTCCCCGATCAGGCACACCACCGGCCTCTCGGGCATCGCCAGCTTGTACCCGACGGAGGCGGGCATCGCGTAGCCCAAAGACCCCGAGGCGGCGTTGAAGTACGCGCCCGGCCAGCTCGGCCTCACGTACTCGTGGAAGATTCCCCTGCTGGAGCCAGACTCCTCGAAGATCGAGGTCTCGTCCGGCAGCATCTGCGCGAAGGTGTGTATAAGGTAGGCGGGCGGTATCGGCGTTGCGGGCTCGATCTGGAGTACCTCGGTGCCTTCCTTGACTACGGGACCAGGGACGTAGGGGTAGTACAGAAAGACTGGCGCGCCGAGGACGAGCACGACGTCGTGGCCGGAGAGCTGCTCGGCGACCTGCTTCTGAGCGGGGGCGAGGCTACCCTGGAAGAGGGGGTGGTTCTGCGGGAAGCCTGCTCTGGAGGCCAGCGGGGCCTCCCACACCGCCGCCTTGAGCTTCTCGGCGAGCGCCACCGTATCGTAGAAAGCCCCCTTCCGGTCGACCCAGGCGCCGGCCACGATCGCCGGCCTCTCCGCCCCCGCGAGCACCTGCGCGAACTTCTTGATCCCCTCCGGGTCGGGTGTGGGGTCGTGGTAGACCTCGTGGCTGGGGGGCGGCTCGGCTTCGACGTCCCAGTCGTTCATTGGGATCGAGACGAAGACCGGCCCTTTCGGGGCCTGCATCGCCATGTGATAGGCGCGCATCAACTCCCGTGGGACGTCCTCGGCCCGCTCGGGCTCGTGACTGCGCTTGACGTAAGGCTGGGCGAGCTCCACCAGGTTCCCGCTTAGCATGGGATCCAGGACAAGATGCCGCCGGTCCTGCTGGCCGGCGGTGACGACCAGCGGCGTCCTGTTGTGCCACGCCGTCACCATCGCCCCCATCGCGTTACCCAACCCAGGTCCCGTGTGCAGGTTAACAAACGCCGCCCGACCCGTCCCCTGGGCGTATCCGTCCGCCATCCCCAACGCGCTCGCCTCCTGCAGCCCCAGCACGTACCGGAAGTCCCCCGGGAAGTCTTGCAAGAACGGCAGCTCCGTGGAGCCGGGATTGCCGAAGATGGTCGTCATCCCGAGGTTCCGCAGAAGATCGTAGGTGACCTCGCGCACCGTCGCCATATCGCCCTACCCCTTTCCGAGTACTCTGCCCCTGCAGGGTTGCAATATACTCGGAGAGCTCCAAACTAGCACGGCGTACGACCTTTTCTAGTTCTTGCCCTTCTTGTTGCCTTTGCCCTTCTTGTCTTCTTTGTCCTCCTTCCGCGCCTCTCGGGCTTCCTCCTTGTCATCGGCTGCCTCCTCCACCGCATCCGGATCGGGCTGCTGAACGGCGGCCGGCTGAGGAGCAGGCAACGGCGCGGGGGCCGACTGAGGATCGGGAACCGGGCCCGTGCTGACTGTCATGTCCACCGTCGAGCCCACCTCCGCCTCGGTTCCTTCAAAGGGATTCGTTTCGATCACCTGTCCCGCGAGGAACGTGTTGTTCGGAACCTCTTCCACGGCTCCGAGATTGAGACCCACCCTGCCGAGGTCGGCCGCGGCCGTCGAGGCCCACAATAGGTCGGGAACCAGCACGGTGGTAGGCTCCTCAGCGACAGGGGTTTCGGACTGGTTCTCGGACTCGCTTCCGGAGTCGTCCTGCGGCAATAGGAAGCTGGTCAAGGCCCATGCGAGACCGATGAGCAAGACGAGGCCAAAGAACAGCGCGGCCAGGGCGCGGGACGGCCCGCCCCGGCGTCCTCCGCGTCCGGGGACTCTGGGAGTAGGCGCGACGGGCGCGCGAACGGCCGTTCTCGCCGTCCGCTCCCCCGGGCTCGTGGGTGGTGGCGCGAGCGGCGCGGTCTTCTCCATGCCCGCGGCGGCCGGGGGGAGCCCGGATCGCACCCGTTCGAGGTCGTCCGCAAGCTCGGCCGCGCTCGCGTAGCGGTTCTCGGGGTTCTTGGCGAGGAGCTTCAGGGTTATGGCGTCTAAAGGTTCGGAGACTTCAGGGTTGGCCTCCCGTGGCGAGCGTGGGGGCTCGTTCACGTGTTTCAGGGCCAGGGAGATCGGGCTCTCGGCGTCGTAGGGTAGCTCGCCGGTGAGCATCTCAAATAGGACCACCCCCAAAGAGTACAGGTCGCTCTGCGGGCCCACAGGCTTACCCATCGCCTGCTCGGGGGACATGTAGCCCGCGGTACCGAGTACGGCGCTCGTCTGCGTCAGGGGCGAGGATGCGGCCCGGGCGATGCCGAAGTCCGTCACCTTTACGTCGCCTGTCCTGCTCACGAGGACGTTCTGGGGCTTTATGTCCCGGTGGATCACGCCGTTCTCGTGCGCCGCCTGGAGGGCGTCGGCGATCTGCAAGGCCACCCCTGTGGCGACGTCCGGAGCTAAAGCCCCGTCGCGCTTGATCCGGTCCTTCAGCGTCCCACGCTGGACGTGCTCCATGGCGATGTAGTAGGCGCCGTCCTCCGAACGCCCCCGGTCGTAGATGGAGACGATGTTCGGATGGGAGAGTTTGGCGGCGCTCTGCGCCTCGCGCCTGAAGCGCTCGACGAACTCCTCGTCGTTGGCGTACTGGTTGCGCAGTATCTTGAGCGCCACCTCGCGGTCGAGGACGTCGTCGTGGGCGAGGTACACCTCCGCCATCCCCCCTCCACCCAGAGGCTCGACGAGCGTATACCGGTTGTCTATAACGGTACGTTGCACGAACGAATCATACACCTCGATAGTACCGCCCGGAAAGATACGTCCGTCCCGCGTCCCTACGCTCGCGAAGCCCTTGCCCGCTCTAACATCGCCGAGATGAAGTCCGTCTTGGCTCTGGTGTACGCCTCGCGGTCCTCGCGGAAGCGTTCGGCAAGGACGTGTTTGAGACGCGCGTATTCGCCGGCTGCCTCGGGGTGCGAGCGGAGGTGGTCCCGGAAGACGAGCCTATCGTTCCAGAGCTCTCCTCCCACTTCTAAGACGTGCAGGTTGTGAGTGCGCGAGGTACGGTCGGCGTCGGCGAACCTGACGAAGAGCATCCGCTCGGGGTTAGGGTTCTCCGCCCAATAAGAGTACCCGATCTCTTCGAGGGGCCTGATGCAGCGTCCGGCACTCCGAATATCCCGTACCCCCACCATAAGGTCTATCACCGGCTTCGCGTCCAGCCCCGGAACCGCCGTACTGCCCACGTGTTCTACGGCCTCTACCCACGGACCGACGGCGGCTTCGACGCGCGAACGTTCGAGGGCAAAGAGGGAGGGCCACCAGGGGTCGTACGGGACCACGAATACCGGCTCCACCATAAAGCTATCGTTCCCCTGCTAGTCCATACGTCTCCGATTCTACTTACCCTGCGCCTGCTCACCACCCCCCGTACAATAACCTCGAAGTTCAGGGGAGGCTCTTCGAGCGGAAGGAGCAGGATGAAGGCCATAAGGGTGCACGAGTACGGCGGGCCGGAGGTTTTGAGCTACGAGGACGTGCCCGTCCCAGAGCCCGGTCCCGGCCAGGCACGCGTCCGGCTCGCGGCGTCGGGGGTCAACTTTATAGACGTCTACCAGCGCACGGGCGTCTATCCCATGGATCTACCCTTCACCGCAGGCCAGGAGGGCGCCGGCGAGGTCGAGGCCGTGGGCGAGGGCGTCGAGGAGATCTCACCCGGAGACTTCGTGGCCTTCGCTGGGGTACCGGGCGCCTACGCGGAGTACATCGTCGCTCCCGTCGAGAGGCTCGTGCTCTTCAACGTCACCTACGTAGAAGCCAGGATGGCGGCGGCGGTGATGCTCCAGGGCATGACGGCCCACTACCTGACCCACAGCACCTTCCCCATCCAGGAGGGCCAGAGCGTCCTCGTGCACGCAGCCGCGGGAGGCGTGGGTCTCCTCCTCTGCCAGCTCGCCAAGATGCGCGGGGCGAGCGTGATCGGCACCGCCGGGACCGAGGAGAAGGCAAAGCTCGCGAAGGGCGCCGGGGCGGACGAGGTGATCCTGTACACCGAGCAAGACTTCGTCGAGGAGACAAAGCGCATTACCGGCGGCGAGGGCGTCCACGTCGTCTACGACTCCGTCGGCAAGGATACCTTCGACGGCGGCCTCGACAGCTTGCGGCCTCGCGGCTACATGGTCCTCTTTGGCGGGTCAAGCGGACAGGTGCCGCCGATAGACCTCCAGATCCTGAACCAGAAAGGCTCCCTCTTCGTCACCCGGCCCAAGCTGGCCGACTACACGTTGACCCGCGAGGAGCTCCTCTGGCGCGCCGAGAGCCTCTTTGCCTGGATCGGCCAGAACAACCTCGACGTCCGCATCGGCGGCGCCTACAAGCTCTCAGAGGCGGATGGGGCGCACCGCGACCTCGAAGGCCGCAAGACCACCGGCAAGCTGATCCTCGTCCCGTAGGAGGAGGCGCGGATGAAGCTCGACGCGGGGCTCGTCGTCGAGGGCAAGCACCTCCCCGGCATCGGCGAGGTCGCTAGCGCCGCCGAAACTTTAGGCTTCGACGGCCTCTGGACCAGCGAGACGAAGCACGACTCGTTCCTCCCGCTGGCGGTGGCCGCGGGCAGCACGCGTAGAATAGACCTCGGCACCTCCATCGCCATCGCCTTCTCCCGCTCTCCGATGGTGACCGCCCAGATCTCCTGGGACCTCCAGGACCTCTCCGGCGGACGCTTTATCCTCGGCCTGGGCACGCAGGTAAAGGCCCACGTCACGCGCCGCTTCAGCATGCCCTGGGACAGGCCCGCCGCGCGCCTCAAAGACTACATCCTCGCGCTCCGCGCCATCTGGGAGTCTTTCCAGACGGAAGGCCCTCTAAACCACGAGGGCGAGTTCTACCGGCACACCCTCATGACGCCGTTCTTCAACCCCGGCCCGATAGAACACCCCGGAATCCCGATCTACATAGCCGGCGTCAATACCCGACTCGCTACCCTGGCCGGCGAGCTCTGCGACGGCTTCCACGTCCACCCCTTCCACTCCCCAGAGTACGTAGAACAGGTCGTCAAGCCCGCCATCGCCGAGGGCGCCGGCAAGGAAGGTCGGGACCCCGAAGACGTCGAGCTCGCCACCAGCGTCTTCGTCGTCACCGGCGAGAACAAAAAAGAGACCGAAGACCAGCGCGAGAAGATGCGCGCCCAGGCCGCCTTCTACGCCTCGACCCCTACCTACCGCACCGTCCTGGACGTGCACGGCTGGGGAGAGATCGGGGAGAAGCTCGGGGAGCTCGCGAGGAACAAGCGGTGGGACGAGATGCCGAACCAGATAACCGACGAGATGCTGCGCGCCTTCGTCGTCGAGGCCGCGCCGGACGAGGTCGGGCCCGCCCTCAAGGAGCGTTACGAGGGTCTCATAGATCGCGTCGCCCTATACTTGCCGTTCGTACCCAGCGAGAAGGACGAGTTCTGGCGGGCTACCATAGAATCAGCGCACGGTTCTGGGTGATGCCCGGGGAATTCGGAGCTACGGTTTAAGGACGCACTTGATGGCGCCGTCCTGCTTTTTCTGGAAGATCTCGTAACCCAGAGGGGCGTCTTCGAGGGGCATCTCGTGGGTTTTGAGGTCTTCAGTTCCCAAGGGGTCGTCTTCGTTCAGGAGCGGCAGGATATCGTCCACGTAGGCGCGGACGTTGGCCTGGCCCATGCGTACCTGTATCTGCATGTCGAAGAGGTCTCCGAGCGGAAACATCTGGATCGGACCGGTGTAGACGCCGCTTATGGAGAGGGTTCCGCCGCGCCGGATCGAAGCCATGCACTGGCGCAGGGCGAGCGCGCGATCGAGCTGAAGCTTCGTCGTCTGCAGGACGGATTCTATAAGCGATCCCGACGCCTCCATCCCGACCGCGTCTATGGCGGAGTCAACGCCCCGGCCGTCCGTGAGATCCAGCACGATCTCCTTCACGTCGTCGATCACCGAAAAGTCTATAGTCTCCACACCGTACTTCGCGGCGAGCGAGAGGCGCTCGGGCACGTCGTCCACGCCGATGACGCGCCCCGCCCCGAGGTGGTAAGCGATCCTGGCGCACATCTGTCCGATCGGCCCGAGGCCCCAGATGCCTAGAGTACCGCCCTGTGGCACGTCCGCGTAGGCGACGGCCTGCCAGGAGGTCGGCAGGACGTCGGAGAGGTAGAGGAACCGCTCGTCCGGGGGGCCTTCGGGCACCTTTATCGGCCCGAAGTGCGCCTGGGGCACGCGCAGGTACTCGGCCTGCCCGCCGGGAACCGCGCCGTAGACGTGCGTGTAACCGAAGAGGCTCGCGCCCTTGCCCCGTCCCAGGAGGCTGGCGGCCTCGGCGAGCTTGCCCCGGTCGCGCGTCGTCTCGCACTGCGAGTAGAGCTGTTGCTCGCAGAAGTAGCAGTGCCCGCACGAGATGTTGAACGGGACCACGACCCGGTCGCCGGGGCTTATGTGCTCCACGTCCCGGCCTACCTCCTCGACGACGCCCATCGGCTCGTGTCCGATGATGTCGCCCTCGCGCATGATAGGAGATAGCTTGGCGTAAAGGTGGAGGTCCGAGCCGCAGATCGCGGTCGAGGTTATGCGGACAATGGCGTCCGTGGGCTCCTGGATGATCGGGTCGGGCACGTTGTCTACCCGGACGTCCTCTTTGCCGTGCCAGACGACCGCCTTCAAGGTTCCCTCCCCCCTACCCCGGTGAGTAGCTCCCGGATCCTGAACGGCCCGCTGGTGCCCCGCGAGAGCGGCGGCGTGTCGAGCCCGGCCCGGGTCCGGAGCCCTTCCAGCACGTCTAGTAGTGCTTCCCCAGCGCTGTAGGAGGGTGTCCAACCGAGCTCCTGGCGGGCGCGCGTGACATCCATGATGGGTATGTTGAGCGCGAGGTCGAGCCATCCTTCCGGCACGGGCTGGAGCCTGAGCTGCCAGGAGAGCCTCGCGCCCGCGCGGGCGAGCTGGACGGGGACCGGGACCGGGCGAGCCCCGAAGACCCGCGCCAGCTCCTGCGCGTCCACCACGGGCTCGGTGGCGAGGTTGAACGCCCCGCGGACCTCGTTCAAAAGGGCGAGCCGGTAAGCCTCCCCTACGTCGTAGGAGTGGACGACCTGCGAGCGCAGGCCCTCGATCTCCGGGACGATGTTGATCAATTGCTGGCGGGCGAGGGCACTCGGGAAGAACGGACCCCCGAAAAGCCGCCGCACCCCCTCCGCCGCCTCTTTCTTGAAGGTGAGCCCCTGGCGCATCCTGACGACCCGGACATCCGGGTTCTGGCGCTCGAAGTAGTCCAGCCTCCGCTCGACCTCCGCCTTCTGCCGGGAGTAATAAGAGTTCGGAACGCCGCCCGTGGGCCAGCTCTCGTCCACCGCCCGGTCCTTCGGTCCCAGCGAGTACGCGCCGATCGAGGAGGCGTAGAGGAGCGCGGGCACTCCTGCCTCGGCGACGGCGCGCGCCGCGCGCATGCTCCCCTCGACGTTCACCATCCACAGCTTGTTCAGGTCGCGGGAGGGCTGTATCAGCCAGGCGAGCAGTATCACCGCATCCGCCCCCCGGAAGTGCGGTACGAGATCGTCCCTCGCGATGTCCGCCGCCGCCCACTCGACCTTGTTCATCCGGAGACCGGGCAAGCGACGGGCCAGCCCGAGCACGGACTCGACCCGCTCCTCGTTCTCCAGGGACCGCAGAACGCTCGTCCCCACGTTCCCGGTAGCACCGACCACGACCACCCGCATGGTGTGCCCTCTTACCCGTCCCAACGGAGTCCGAAACTCGGCATCGCCGGGATATAGGCTGGTGTAGTATCCGGCGTGTTCTGTGGCGAAAGGAGACCTTATGCGGGTACTGGTAACCGGGGCGCGGGGCAAGGTCGGCAGAGCGGCGGTGGCAGCTCTGATAGAGGCAGGCCACGACGTGCGGGCGACGGACCTGGCGCCGCCCGTCTTCGAGCGCCCGTTGGAAGGCGAACCGGATTATTTTCAGACCGACGTGACCGAGGCCGGAGACGCGTTCGCGGTGGTGCGGGGCGCGGAGGCCGTGGTGCACGCGGCGGCGCTCCCCGAGCCCACCCACAACCCGCCGCACGTCGTCTTTCAGAACAATCTCATGGGCGTCTTCAACGTGCTGGAGGCGTCGATACGGTGGGGCGTCACGCGTTTCGTGAACGTCTCCAGCGAGACCGTGCCCGGCTTCTTCTTCCCCGAGCGCGAGTTCTTGCCGGACTACGTCCCCGTAGATGAGGAGCACCCGATCCGTCCGCAGGACCCCTACGCGACCGCCAAGTACTTCGGCGAGCTGTTGATGGACGGGGCGATCCGGAGAAGCGACATCCGGTGCATCTCGATCCGCCCCTCCTGGGTCCAGCACGAGGGGAACTACGAGCGAAATTTAGGACCGCAAGTGCGCGACGCCTCCAACTTGAGCCCGAACCTCTGGAGCTACATAGACGTCTACGATCTGGCGGACGCCATCGTACTCGCCGCCGAGTCGGACCTGCCCGGCCACGAGGTCTTCTACATCGCCTCCCCCGACAACGTCGGGAACCGCCCCTTCGAGCAGATCGTGCGGGAGTACTACGGCGACAAGGTGGAGGTAAAGAAACCTCTACCGCGCGAGGACTCCTCCGGCATCTCCATAGCCAAAGCCGAGAGGATGCTCGGCTACTCTCCCAAACGCTCCTGGAGCGATTACCTCGACGAGAACGGCAGAACAAAACCCGGCGCGGGAGAGGGCCCTTTCAGCGCAAGCTAGCGCCAGGGTGACGGGCTCGCGCAGGGAAGACAAGACTGGCCGATCTTGTCGGTGCGTGCCGCTCGCGTATCTCCGAGGTTTACGCGTAGGTGGTGTCGAGCGCGATGTCGAACGTCGCCGCGTAGCCCTGCCCGTTTGGGGTCAACGCGAGCAGCATCTCGTCCCCGCCGTCCTGGTAGATACCGTCGGTTGAGTTCCTCTGGTCGCGCTCCCCCTTCTCTGCGTACGGGCCTTGCGAGTGGACCTCGTCTGTGAGGGCGTCGAAGTAGAGCTGCGACGTGAACTCGTAGCCCTGCTCGGATTCGGGGCTGTCGCGGATCGTGAAGTGGATGTGGACGGCCCTGCCCCGGTACCAGCCCGGGTAGATCGTCGTGAACCTCGCCACCCCGTTCTCGTCCGTCACCTGGTACCCGCGCAGGAATGTCTCCTCCAGGGTGCTGAATCCCTCGGTGTTGTCCTCGACGGCCGAGTACTGGCCCGCGGCGTCGCAATGCCAGACGTCCACCACCGCGCCGGCCAGAGGACCGCAAGCGGTGATGTCGCCTTCGTCCACTCGGGAGACTGGCTGCTGCGGTTGACCCCATAAGGCCCAGCATCTCGCGCCGGCTGAGGTAGCGAATCCTCGGGGTCTTCTTTGCGTCGTCTCGCTCCATCGCATTTACCTACTGGTTGGATTCCCTTTAGAACGAATGTCGGAAGATTACAACGAAGCCTGCCGGGTTACGTAGCTTCGCCGGACTAAGCATTAGCCCTTCTCCGGCGGGTGAGCACATAGGCAGCGACTCCCACGAAGGCCGCCTCGACGACGAGGGAGATGAGGCCCGGCGGCTCTGTAAACGGCTCCCAAGTAGGTAATCCTGGCAACCCCAACGTCCGGCTCTCGATGTACGCTAAGAAAGCGCCGCCGGCCATTACGACTCCGAGCCACCAGCCCCACTCCCGTCCCTGGTAGATACCG
>JAIVIG010000012.1 GCA_020200675.1 Actinomycetota bacterium | reverse complement strand
TCGTACCACCGCGCGTCGAGGTCTATGCCGTACTTCTCGGCGAGCCCCTGCAAAACGCTCCCGTGGTACTCCGTCTGGGAGTTGGCCCACGGCACGACGGCGCCCTCGTTGACGCTCAGGTCCTCGTTCGGGATGAGGAGCTCCGGATCTATCTCCAGCCGGCTCCCGAGGCCGTCGCAGCGCGAGCAGGCCCCGTGCGGGCTGTTGAACGAGAACGTGCGCGGCTGTATCTCCGCGATGGACGCCCCGCAGTTGGTACACGTGAAGTTCTCCGAGAAGAGCATCGACTCGCCCACCGTGCCATCCCTGTCGACCGTCTCGACGAGCACCAGCCCTTCGGCCAGCTCGAGCGCGGTCTCCACCGAGTCCGTCAGCCGGCGCTCTATGCCCTCGCGCACCACGAGCCGGTCCACGACGACCTCGACGTCGTGCTTGTAGTTCTTGTCGAGGTTCAGATCAACGGGGAGCTCGTGCAGCTCGCCGTCGACCCGCACCCTCGCGTAGCCGCTCTCGGCCAGGTCCTTGAAGAACTTGCCGTACTCGCCCTTGCGGCCCCGGACCACGGGCGCCAACACCATGAAGCGGGTCTTCTCCTGGAGTTCCAACACCTTCTCGACCATCTGCTGCGGGGTCGAGGAGGCCACGGGGAAGCCGCAGACGTGGCAGTGGGGCCGCCCGGCGCGGGCGTAGAGGAGGCGCAGGTAGTCGTAGATCTCCGTGACCGTCGCTACCGTGGAGCGGGGGTTGTTCGACGTGGTCTTCTGGTCTATGGAGACGGCCGGGGAGAGGCCGTCTATGTGGTCCACGTCCGGTTTGTCCATCTGGCCAAGGAACTGCCGCGCGTAGGCCGAGAGGCTCTCGACGTAGCGCCGCTGCCCCTCGGCGTAGATGGTGTCGAAGGCGAGCGAGCTCTTGCCGCTCCCCGAGAGGCCGGTCACAACGACCATCTCGTCGCGCGGTAGGGAGACGGTGACGTTCTTCAGGTTGTGCTCGCGCGCCCCCCGCACGACGATCCGGTTCTCGGCGATCTCCTACCACCCCTTCTCGGGTCTGCTTCTGCGAAAGTATACGGCCCCCGCTCGGGAGGCCAAGTGCGAAATTACTTTCTTGTGATTTTACCATCCGCCGCCCGGCCTATGGGCTAACCGGCCCACAGCTCCCGTTGACGGGAGCTGCATTTTTGGCCCGGCGTCTAAGGCATCCGCGCGGTGCCCGCGCCTAGAATTAGGGCTCGTGGGATATGGGGCTCAGGCTCCCTGCAAGCAGAAAAGGAGGATCATGGTGGTGTGGGAGTGGCAGGCGTGGAGGTGCTTCGATCATATCGAGGAGACCTTCGAGGAGAAGGGCTGGAGAACCGGTTTCCTCGGGCGACACGACAACGAGGTGGTGCCGCTCCTGGCGGAGTCCAATGGTCACCGCATCGCTTTCTTCGAGAGGGATCCGGGCACCAACGAATGCTGGTTCGAGCTGCGCGACAAGGCCAGGCGCAGGGTGGTGTACGTGCGCGGTGCGCAGAACATACCGGCGCCGGAAGACGCCGCGGGGTTGCTCCAAGACTACGGCTGGCCGCTGGACGAGGCGGGGGCTACTCGAAGCCTGCCGCTGTATAGTCTGCCGGTGGCGCCCATGGTGGAGGTCGGGTAAGAAACGGGCGTAAGTTCGCCCGTGCTCCTGCTGTAGTAGCGACGCTTCTCCTTCTGCATACCGGGAAGCACTCTATTCCGGAGGTTATGGTAGACGGCAAAGTTCTCGAAATTCATCATTCGTCCGCCGGTCGTATATATTAGAGACGTACCGGAGACTGTGGCGGGTTACATTTGGAGACGGATGATCCTCAAAGAGCTGTTCAACACGTTGATCGAGGAACTCGACGGCCGACGCCTGGCGCCGGGCGACCCGGGCCGTCCCGTAAGAGGACTGGCGATAGACGAGGATGCGGAGGGCTGGCTCGGCCCCGACGAGGTCGTCGTAACCAGCCGCGAGAAGCTCGACTCCCAGTTCCTCGCCACCGTCGCCAAGGGAGGCGCGCCCGCGGTTGTCTGGCGCGTAGAGGACACGCCCACGTCGGAGGCGGCGAGGCAAGCCGAGGAGCTGGGCCTGGGGCTTTTGGCACTGCCCTCGAGGCTTACGAGCTGCGTGCGTCCAAGGGCTCCGGCGTGGAAGAGACCCGCCGCGACCGCCGCGACCGCTACGCCCGCCTGCCGAACGGCTTCCTCTCGGTGCCCGTCGAGCGATGGCGTGTCGAGGACACGGAGCTCTTCTGGATGCCCATCGGCATAGGAGGCGCACCGGCGGGCTACCTTTGGATGGATCTCGCGGACAGCCCCCTGCGCCCGGAAGACGTGGTAGTCCTGTACTGGGCCGGGCGCGCTCTCGAGGCCGAGCTCGGTAAGGAACGGGTCCGCCTGGAGACGGAGCTCGGCGTTCGGGGGGACTTCGTGGACGACGTCATCAACGGGCACCACGGTTCGGTCGACCTCCTGCTCCAGCGAGCGCGGTACCTGGGCGCGGACCTCTCGTCGGGGGCCCTCACGGTCGTCGTGGACATAGACGACTTCGCCGGCTACCTTGGGCGGCGGAGGTTGAAGGAGTCAGCGATCCAGGAGCTCAAGAGGCGTCTGTCCGACGCGGTGCGCCTCCAGGCCCGCGGGCTCTTCTCGAATTTCCTGCTCGGACCGCGTTCGGACAACGTCATCTTGTTCCTGGCACCCTCCGGCGATGACCCGCCGGAGGAGCTCGCGCAGATGGCCCTGGAGCTCGCGTCCCGCGTTCAGCGGTACGTCAAGGGCCTCCTGCCGGACCTTACGGTCTCGGTGGGCATCGGCCGATTCAAGGACGACCCGGCGGAGATCTCGGACGCCTACTCGGAGGCCGAGGTGGCCTTGGAGATTGGGCACCGCATACACGGCCCCTCCTCAATCTCGACCTTCGAGCAGACGGGCACCTACAAGCTCCTCTTCCGCGTCATGCAAGAGGAGCCCGAGGAACTGGAGACGTTCTACGCCGAGACCCTCGCCCCCGTGGTCGCCTACGACTCGCGCTACGGCACAGAACTGGTCTCCACCCTCACCACCTACCTCGGCAACGACGCCTCGACGTGGACAAGAGCGAAGACCGCGAACGCCTGACCCTGGGGATCAAAGCCATGCAACTCCTGGGACAAGTTCCCGAGAAACCCTCCAGCTTCTCCGACCGCTGAGTCACCACCGGGCCTCCGCTCGCCCCCGCGCCGACTTATCTGATCTAACAAATGGACAAGATCGTGGCCTTTCTCGCGGGCCATGTTTATACATTGGGCCAAAGATCCTCCAAGGGTGCCAAACGTAGACTACGTGCGTAACGTACATACGAGTGTTAGAAGGAGGCACCCTTTGCGCAGGTTCTTGTTATTAGTGATGGCGGCGCTGCTGTTGGTCGCGGCGCTACCGGCCGCGGCGTTCGCTCAGGAGACGCCGGTGGTGCAGGGAACGGCGACCACGGAGGACGTGGCGCTCGCCGTCGACACCACGTTCGTATTCGTGGCGGCGTTGCTGGTGCTCTTCATGCAGGCCGGTTTCGCCATGCTCGAGGTCGGTTTCTCCCGGATGAAGAACGTCGGAAGCGTGGTGGCGAAGATACTCGCCATGATGGGCATCGGGATCGTGGCGTTCTGGGCGGCGGGCTTCGCCTTCACCTTCTCCGACGGCGGCGGGCTCAACCAGATCATCGGGGCCCAGGGCTTCTTCCTAAGCGGTGATGAGGCGGCCTACGCCGGGCTCGCGTGGACGGCTGTGCCGGTCTCGGTGAAGTTCCTCTTCCAGGTGGCCTTCGCGCTCGTCTCGTTGGCGATCGTGTGGGGCACGATGCTCGAGCGGACCAAGTTCGCCGTGTACTGCATCTTCGCCGTGGTCTTCGCCGGGCTCATCTACCCGATAGTGGGACATTGGATCTGGGGTGGCGGTTGGCTCTCCGAGTTCGGCATGCAGGACTTCGCCGGCTCGACGGTCGTCCACCTCTCCGGGGCGATGGCGGCGCTGGCGGGCACGCTTCTGCTCGGCCCCCGCATCGGCAAGTACGACGACGCCGGAAACCCGCAGACCATCTCCGGCCACAACATGCCGCTCGCGGTCCTCGGTGTCATCATCCTTTGGGTCGGCTGGTGGGGCTTCAACCCCGGCTCGGCCATGGCCGCCGTCGGCCAGAGCATCGGCGACATAGCCCTCACCACCAACCTCGCCGCCGGCGCGGGCGTCCTCGGGGCGATGACATTGAGCTACCTGTACCGGCGCAACCTCGACGTCGGGATGATGGGCAACGGCGCGATCGCGGCGCTCGTCGCCATCACCGCCGCTTGCGCCTTCGTCGCACCGTGGGCCGCCATAGTCATCGGCTTTATCGCGGGTGTCATCATGTACACGGCCCTCATCATCGTGGACAAGATCGGGGTGGACGATCCCCTGGGCGCCATCGCGGCCCACGGGATGGGCGGCATTTGGGGTACGCTCTCGTGCGGCCTCTTCGCCACCCCAGAGCTGGTCGAAGTCACCGGCTTCGGCCGTCCCGGCCTCTTCTACGGCGGCGGTCTCGCCCAGCTCGGCGTGCAGGCCCTGGGTGTCCTGACCTGCGGAGGGTTCGTCTTCGTAGCCTCCTACGCGGTCTTCGCCCTTCTGAAGGCGACCATCGGCCTCAGGGTCAAGCCCGAGGACGAGCTCAACGGCCTCGACATCTCCGAGCACGGCGTCTACGGCTACTCCGAGCAGCTCATCGCCACCGACTACCAGAACGGCAGCGGCGGCAGCATGCCGGCCCCGGAAGGACGAACCACCCAAGGGACGACCTCCTAGAGAGAGCCGGCGCAAAATGCCCGGCCGGGTACTAGGCCCGGCCGAGCAACCCTTACCGAGCCCCGGAGAGATCTCCGGGGCTTCCGGTGCGTCTTGTACAATGCGGATTTTCCGGAGCTAGGGAGCGAGTATGGAACAGAGACTTTTGGCGCAGGGCGCCGGCAACAACGGCGTCATCAACGTCTACCCGGACCGGGTGGAGTTCAGGACCGGATGGAACAGCGAGAGTTGATGGTTGTCAGTTTTCAGTTATCAGTTTTGTCCCCCGGCGTTCGCGGCCTCGCGCTGGACAACGGTAACGGGCCTTCGTAGAGACGGGCGAGGTATACCGAGCGCGATACGAACGATGCACAGCGCGTCTTCTCCCTTTACTGACAACTATCAACTAATCTCGCGCCGGCTCTTGAGGCCGAGCTTGCGCAGGATGCTGGAGACGTGGTTCTTTACGGTGTAGAGGCTGATGTACAGCTCCCCGGCGATCTCGGCGTTCGTGCGGCGTTTGAGAACGAGGGCGAAGACCTCCTTCTCCTTGGGCGTGAGCCGGGCTTCGTCGGAGGCTTCTTGGATCCGGGTCGCGGCCTCTTCTTCGTTCTCGGCGGGCAAGAGCCAGACGCGTCCGCCAGCGTGGGTGCGCCGGATGGCGTCCAGTAGCTCTTCACCCGCAACACCCTTGTGCAGGTAGCCGTCGGCGCCGGCAAGGGTGGCCCCCGCGACGTCCTCGACGGAAGCGTGCGCGGTGAAGACGAGGACGCGCGGGGCGTGCATGAGAGCTTTCATCTCCCGGCAGGCCTCTATGCCAGAGTCTCCTCCGAGACGCAGGTCGAGGAGGACGAGGTCGGGGTGTAGCTCTTCGGCGAGCCGGACGGCCTCGGCTGCGTTCCCAGCCTCGCCGGCAACCTCGAAGCCGGCGGAGCCCAGCAGGTGCCTCAAGCCGAAGAGGACGGTGGGATGATCGTCGACGAGTAGTATCCTCAACGCCCGCCGCCGAATCTTATCTTCACGGACGTACCCTCGCCGGGGGCGCTATTTACGCACAGCGTCGCCCCGACCTCTTCGGCCCTCGTACGCATGAGGCCGAGCCCCAGGCCCTCCGTGACCTTCTCGGTGGCGTAGCCGCGGCCGTCATCCCTCATCTCTAGCACGAACAAGGTTTCCTCCCGGCGCATCGAGAGCCAGAAGTTCTTCGCGCCCGAGTGCTTCGCCGCGTTCCAGGCCGTCTCGACGAAGATTTGCTGGGCGACCACGAGCTCCTCCCGCGAGAGTTCGGCCGGAGGGACCGCAAGGTCCTCGTGCGTCTCCAGACCGTAGAAGCCCGAAAGCTTTGCGAGACGTTCGCGGAAAAACGAGGCTGGGTTCCCGACATCGTACCCCGTGGCCGCCCGGAGCTCGTCCAGCGGTCTGGAGAGGTCGGATCCCGCCTCCCGGGAAGCTTCCAGCGCCTTCTCCAGAATCTCGCGCAGGGCCTCCCGGTCCCCCCTCCTCTGGGCCGCGAGGGCCGCTTCGATCAACATGGAGGCGCCGTGTATGTCCTGCTTGACCGTGTCGTGCAGACCGCGCAGGATGCGCCCCTGCTCCGCCTGCAACGCCAGCGCCTCTTGTCTGCGAGCCATGACATCCCCCGCGTAGGCGACGGCGTAGTTCCGTCCCGCCAGTATCGCCGCGAGCGCCACCCCGCCGAGCAACAGGTAAGAGGGCACCGGACCGTACACGGCCGCCCAGAGCAGCAAAAAGCCGTAGTGCAGGAGCGGCGAGAACGGCCCGAACCAGAAAAGGCCGACCCCGAAGTTGCCGACATGATCGGAGCGTTCGACAGGCTCTCCGCCCCAGGACAGCACCGCGAAGCCGAGGAGCATCACGCCCCCCGACCAGAAAGCCTCGACGAATCCGAGCTCGTAGAGCCCCTGCGCCCGGGTCAACAGGTACGCTCCGTCCGCGACGAGGAGCAGGAGGAGACCTGCCGACGAGATCACCACGAAGGGCGGCCGCCGGACCGTCATGAGCACCGCGAGGCTCAAGAAGAGGAGACCCAGATCGCACACCGGCCGGACGAGCACCGCCAGGATCGTCACTACGGGCAGCTCCTCGAAAGGGAAGGGCGCGAAGAAGCGGATCAAAAGCCCCGTGGTAAGCACGACCGCCAGGGTATCCAGCGCGGCCACGGAGACCTCCTCCTGCCGGATCCGGGACATTACCCACAGCAGCACCCCAAACAACAGCGCGTACGAGACCGCGTGCGCCGCCACCTGGAAGGTCTCGGCCCGCCCGAGCCCGAAGGCCCGCGATCCGACCCAGACCACGTCCGCCAGGAGGCGGGCCACGACCGCTACACCGAACAACATCCAGGGCCGCCGTTCGGCCCCTCCCTCCCCGCGCAGAGCCACAAAGAGAGCGAGCCCGGCAAAGACCTGCGCGGTCCACGAAGCTCCCACCACCGCGAGAGAACGTGCCCCAGACTCCGCCGGTTGCAGGACGACGAATAGCAAGAGCAACGACCAGGAAGTAACCCCGAAAGCCATCAGCACGCGAGGATTTGAGAACCTTCGTATACCCTTCGCGTTCGGGAACGACCCCGTCGTCACGCCAATCCCCTTTACAGATCAGCCCATCTTAGCATGCTCTGTGCGGCGACCTGACATGGGGAGCAGGCCATCGCTTTGCAGAGCTACCCGGACCTCGGACGCGTTTCGTGGCCTCTTGTTGGTGGAAGCTACCCTGCTCGGATAATCCGGCTTACTCGGACGTAGAGTCTATCGGGAGGTATTGCCGACGACGCTCTCGAAAGCTCAGCGCGCCGGCCATTCCAAGATCAACTCGTTGGATAGCGGCTGCTCCTCGGTGAGGTCTATGGCCGGAGCGGTGTTCTCTATTCGACTCGATCATCACCGCTTCCGCAAAGGCACTGCGATCTAAGGATCCTGCTTCTTCGGAAGACCGGTACACTTCGATCAGGAGCTCCGGGCGGCTATCCGTGCCGTGGCGCTCCAGAGAAGCGAAGGTTCTCTGCGATACAACGCGGACATACTCCCAACCATCTCCTACCGCAAGAGAAGCTATCAGTCCGGCCTCTTCCAGCCAACGCGACGCAAAGATCGGGTCTTGTCTCGAAGAGCCGGGCGACGGCTTCGGTGAACAGGTCTTCGAGGGGAACGCTCTCTGGGAACAACCGCAGCAGTCTACCCAGCAAGCTCGTCAACGGTTTTGATCCAACTCCTTGAGTAGCCGAGCACGGAGGCCGATCAGGGTTATCCCCACCACTTCTTTGTGCTCTTCGTCGTAGCGTGCGATGACGCCCTCGCCGATGTCCACTCCTATGGCGGGTCTGGGCTCGCCCACGGAGAGGTAGAGAACATCCGCCTCTTCGTCGTATTCCCAATCGACCTCCGCTGGCTTCTCCAAAATCGCCTTCCTGGATCATATCCGGCTCGACCAGTGTCGCCAACACTTCCTCGCGCAGATCGCCCATCTCAGGATGCCTATCGACGACATGCCGCCAACGCTCCTCGGTAAGACGAACGGGAACACCGTTGCGAGAACGAACGATCAGCAACCGGGATTACCCTCCCCGGCTCGTCTCCGACGGCTTACGAAGTAACCTCCTGCAATTGCCTCTCCAGATCCTTGATCTCATCACGCGGCTTCGCCGCCTACTCGAACTTTAGCTCCCCGCCAACTGTGCGTAGCGCCGGGATCAACTGAGTAGCTCCCGCAGCGCTTCGAGGTTCTCCGGCGTCACCTCCGCCGACTCCGACTCGATGCCGAAGATGAGCACGTTGCCCTCGGTGGTTCCGTCGAACGGAGACTCTTCCTCCACGGTCGCATCCAGCTCTAGCTGAGCCTCCTCGGGGCTCTCCAGAAACTGCAGGCCGATGGGTTCCGCGTCCGGCGCCTCCGCCTCCAGGTAGCCGACCTCCGTCACGTCCGCGTACGTGCCCGGGCTCTCCTCCTGGTCCGACACCTGCCAGCCGGCCTCCTGGAGCGATGTCGCCGTCGCGCTGGGGTCGTACGGGGTACCGCTCGATTCGCCTCCCTGCGGCGTGGTCGATTCGCCCCCACAAGAAACCGCGAATACCATGATGAGCGCCACCAGCATTACCACTAAACGTCTCGGGTCCAATCTCTACTCCTCTATTGTGGGTTGATGAGGGCGTGCCGACCAGCGTCTCAGGAGGCGACTTCCTGCAACTGCCTCTCGAGGTCCTTGATCTCATCCCGCAGCTTCGCCGCGTACTCGAACTTGAGCTCCTCGGCAGCGACGAGCATCTCGGCCTCGAGATCGGCGATCAGGTTTCGCAGCTCCTCCGGATCGCGCGGGGCCTCGCGGGCGGCGCCCTTCTTATCGGTCCTGTAGAGACCCTTCGCTTCGGCGGCGATGAGGATGTCGGAGACGCCCTTCTTGATCGTGGTCGGCTCGATGTTGTTGCGCTCGTTGTAGGCCACCTGGATCTCGCGCCGCCGGTTCGTCTCCTCTATGGCGGCCCTCATCGCGTCGGTCTCCTTGTCGGCGTACATGACGACCCGCCCGTTGACGTTGCGCGCCGCCCGTCCTATGGTCTGGATCAAGGCACGCTCGCCGCGCAGGAAGCCCTCCTTGTCGGCGTCGAGGATGGCGACGAGGGTGACCTCGGGGAGGTCGAGGCCCTCTCGTAGCAGGTTGATGCCGACGAGCACGTCGAACTCACCGGTGCGCAAACCTCTTATGATCTGGATGCGGTCCAGCGTCTCTATGTTGGCGTGCATGTAGCGCGCCTTGACGTTGTGTTCGAGCAGGTAGTCCGTCAGGTCCTCGGCCATCTTGATGGTCAGGGTGGTGATGAGGACCCGCTCGCCGTGCTCGACGCGTTTGGCAACCTCGTTGAGCAGGTCGTCGATCTGGTTCTTCGTCGGCCTGACCTCGACCTCCGGGTCCACGAGGCCGGTCGGGCGGATGATCTGCTCTACTATCTGCTCGGAGTTCTCCAGCTCGTACGGCCCCGGCGTCGCCGACACGAAGACCATCTGGTCCGTCTTGAGCAGGAATTCCTCCCATTTCAGCGGCCTGTTGTCGACCGCCGACGGAAGCCTGAAGCCGAAATCGACCAACGTGTCCTTGCGCGCCCGGTCGCTCTTCGACTGGCCTTGTACCTGGGGTAGGGTAATGTGCGACTCGTCCACGAAGGTCACGAAGTCGTCCGGGAAGTAGTCGAGCAGGGTGTACGGCGTCGAGCTCGGCGCCCGCCCGTCCAGGTGACGCGAGTAGTTCTCGATGCCGGAGGTGAACCCGAGCTCCCGCATCATCTCCAGATCGTACATCGTCCTTTGGCGCAAACGGTACGCCTCCAGGACCTTGCCCTCTCTCTCCAGCTCCGCGTGTCTCTCTTCGAGCTCCGCTTCTATGTTCTTTATGGCGACGGCGAGCCTATCTTCGTTGGTCACGTAGTGGGTCGCCGGGTAGACGGTGAGTACATCGAGCTCCCGCAGGACCTCGCCGGTCAGGGAGTCCACCTCCGTCATCCCCTCGACCTCGTCCCCGAAGAAGGAGATCCGGTAAACCGTGTCCTGGTAGGCCGGGTGTACCTCCAGAACGTCGCCCCGCATCCGGAAGGTGCCGCGGGCGAGCTGGTAGTCGTTCCTGGCGTACTGGATGCGTACGAGATCCCGCAAGACGTCGTCCAGGTCGTAGAAGCCGCCCTTCTCCAGCAACACCATCTTCGAGCGGTACTCCTCCGGGCTACCGAGGCCATAGATGGCCGAGACGCTCGCGACCACGATGACGTCGCGCCGGGTAAAGAGGGCGCTCGTCGCGGAGTGTCTAAGGCGGTCTATGTCTTCGTTGATCTGGGCGTCCTTCTCGATGAACGTGTCCGTACGGGGCACGTACGCCTCGGGCTGGTAGTAGTCGTAGTACGAGACAAAGTACTCGACGGCGTTGTTCGGGAAGAACTCGGCGAACTCGTTGGCGAGCTGCGCGGCGAGCGTCTTGTTGTGCGCTATGACGAGCGCCGGGCGGCCGACCTCCTCGATGGTCTTGGCCATCGTGTAGGTCTTGCCGCTCCCGGTAACCCCGAGCAAGGTCTGGGCCTTCATGCCGGCCTCGAGGCCGGCGGCGAGGCTCTCTATCGCCCGCGGCTGGTCTCCGGTCGGTCGGTACTCGCTGTTTATCCTGAAATCATTCCTCTGAACGTCTATCTAGATCACTCCCGTACAACTCTTCGTAGATATCTCGCGCCTCGGACACGTCTTCGACGTACTGGCGGGTCTCCTCGAAGGGGATGTCGCGGTACACGTCGAAGCCCTCTTCCGAGACCCAGGCGTCCACCCGCCCCTCCCCCGAATTATACGCCGCGAGCACCAGTCTCTCATCGCCTTCGTAGCGGTTCCGCAGATAATCCAGGTACCAGGTGCCCATCCTGATGTTCGTCTTCGGACCCCGATAATCCCCCGATATGCCGCCGCGCTCCGAGATGAAGCTGGCAGTCTCCGGTCGGATCTGCATGAGCCCGTACGCCCCTTGGGACGATTCGACCCCCGGGTCGAAGCCGCTCTCGGTCCGGATCACCGCCGCGACCAGCGCCGGCTCGATGTCGTGCTCGGCCGCCGCGTCCCGGATGGTCTCCTCGTACTCCAGAGGATGCGTCAACCGCCGCGCGAGATCCGGCGCCTCCAGGACCAGCGGCAGCCCGAGGAGAATGAGCGCCAGGACAACGAGCAAGACCGCGCCTCGCCTGCGGAGCCTCCGCGACCGTCCGTACCTACTACTCTTCTTCGGCGCCTCTTTCGCCGACGGAACCCCTCCCACCGAGCGCCCGGTCCACGAGCGCCTTCGCCTGCTCCCTGAGTTTATCCAGGTTCCCGTCGTTTTCTACCACAACGTCCGCCCGCCGGGTCTTCTCCTCGCCCAAAAGCTGGCGGTCCTCTATCGCGCGGCGCTGCTCCTCCCCCATGCCTCGCTCCTCGGCCCACGCCCGGCGCCTCTCGTCGGGGGTCGTGACCGCGACGGTGTAGTCGAACTGGTCGCCGCGCCCACCCTCGAAGAGGAGCGGTATCTCGGCCACGAAGATGTCAGCGCCGGAGGCCGCCGCGCGCCGCTCCGTCTCCTCGCGCACCCGCGGGTGCAGTAACTCCTCGAGGTCCCGCAGCGCCCCGGCGTCCCCGAAGACCTCCCGGCCCAAAGCCTTGCGGTCTATACCCCTCTCGCCGCGCACCCCTTCCCCGAAACGCCGCGTGACGGCGTCTATCGTCTCCTCGTCCCCGGCCAAAAGGTCGTGGACCACCTCGTCGGCGGAGACGGTCTCCGCGCCCAGGTCACCCAGGGCCTCTACGAAGGTGCTCTTGCCAGAAGCGAGGGGGCCGGTGACGGCAATGGTCACCGGCCCCCGTTCGGGCTCCCTATCCCGGTTCGCCGCGGCTACTCGTTGTTCCCCAGGTCCAGGTCTTTCAGCGCGTCGAACGCGCCGGTCCGCAGACCGTCGCCGACACGGTCCCCGCGGTCCCGGTCGCGCTCCCGGTCACGGCCGCCGCGGTCACCGCCGCGCGGCTCGAAGTCGCGGCGGAACCGGTCCTCGCGGCGCGGGCGGTCGTCGCGGTCGTCGCGGTCCTCGCGGTCCTCGCGCTCACCGCGGTCGCTCCGGTCATCCCGGTCGCCCTGATCTTCGCGTTCCTCCTTCTTGGGACGCAGGGAGAGCGAGAGACGGCGGCGCTTGGCGTCCACGTCGATGATGCGGGCTTCCACCTCGTCGCCGGAGCGAACGATCTCGTCCGGCGTCTCGACGTGGTGCTCGGCGAGCTCCGAGATGTGGATCAGGCCCTCGACACCCTCCGCCACCTCGACGAACGCGCCGAAGGAGACCAGCTTCGTCACGCGGCCTTTGATCTGCTCGCCGACGCTGACCCGCTCGACGATCTCCTGCCACGGGTCCTTCCGGGTCTGCTTGAGGCCGAGCGAGATCCGCTCCCGGTCCCGATCCACCTCGAGTACCTTGACCTGAACTTCCTCACCGACCTCGACGACCTCGCTCGGATGGTCGACGTGGTTCCAAGAAAGCTCGCTTATGTGGATCAGGCCATCTATCCCCTCAAGGTCCACGAACGCCCCGAAGTCTACGAGGTTCGAGACCGTGCCCTCGACGATGTCGCCCTCTTGGAGCGTCGTGAGGATGCGGTGCCGCTCCTCCTTACGCTCCTCCTCGAGTACCGCCCTTCTCGACAAGACCACGTTGTTTCGGCTCCGGTTGAGCTCTATGACCTTGCACTCCAGGCGCTGGCCCATGAACGAGTCGAGGTTCCTGACCCGCCGGATGTCCACGAGGCTCGCCGGCAGGAATCCCCTGAGACCTATATCTATGATGAGGCCGCCCTTGACCACCTCGATGACCGGCCCCTCGACCGTGCGCTGCTCCTGGTGGGCCTCCTCGATGCGCTGCCACGCCTTCTCGAAGGCCGCCCTCTTGGCCGAGAGGATCAAACGCCCGTCCGCGTCCTCTTTTTGCAGGACCAGGGCCTCTATGTGCTGCCCGAGCTCCACGATCTCCTGCGGGTCGACACCCTTGCGGATGGAGAGCTCGTTCGAGGGGATGAGCCCCTCGGATTTGTAACCGATGTCGACGAGGACCTCGTCCTTGTCGATGACGACGACGTCGCCTTCGACGATGTCACCGTCCTTGAAGTCGATGAGGACCGATTCGTCTATGGGGACGATCTCCCCGTTCTCCTCTTTGAAGAAGTCCCTCATCGTTAGCGCGCGAGACGCGTTCTCAGTGGTATTCGCCATGTAGCAGTTGTTTTCCTTCTTTTAGTCGCTTGTCAGAAAGATTATACAAGAAACGCGGGGACAAGAATCCACGCGAACTTTTATTTTATCTCATCCAGGAGACCACGGGCGCACGCGCCCCCACCTCTCTCCCACTTTTACCTCGACTTCCAGGGGCGGATGCAGGTCGTAGGCGGCCACCATCCTCTCCGCTGCGAGCCCGGCGACCTCGTCCACGCGCTCCTCGTCGACGTCGAAGACGAGCTCGTCGTGGACCTGCATCAGCATGTCCGTGCCCAGAGAGCGGAGCCGCGGCTGCAGGTCGACCATCGCCACCTTGATGATATCCGCCGCCGTCCCCTGCACCCGCGCGTTGAACGCTATGCGCTCCCCGAGATTGCGGACGTTCCTGTTCGAGTTCCTCAGCTCGGGAACGTACCGGCGGCGTCCGAAGAGCGTCGTTGCGTACCCGAGCTCTTCGGCCTCCTCGAGTGTCCTCTCCATGAACTGCATCACCTTCGGGTAACGCTCCAGGTAGCGCTTGATGTACCGCTCCGCCTCCGCCGGGTGCACGTTCCCCAGCCGCGTCGCCAACCCGAAGCCTGAGATGCCATACAGGATGCCGAAGTTGACCATCTTCGCCCGACGCCTCAGCTCCGGCGTCACGCTCTCCGGCCTGACGTCGAAGACCTCCGCGGCCGTGCGGGTGTGGACGTCCTCGCCGGTGGTAAAAGCTTCCACGAGCACCGGTTCCCCAGTCATGTGCGCGAGTATCCTGAGCTCTATCTGCGAGTAGTCGGCGACCACGAGCCTGCGTCCCGGCGAGGCGGTGAAGGCGTCCCGGATGCGGGTGCCCATCTCCGTCCGGATCGGGATGTTCTGCAGGTTCGGCGAATCGCTGGAGAGTCGCCCCGTCGCGGTGGTGGTCTGGTTGAGCGTACCGTGGATGCGGCCATCTTCGTCGACCAGCTTGACCAAGCCGTCTATGTAGGTGCCCTTCAGCTTCGCCAGCTCGCGGTAGGCGATGATCCTATCCGCTATCGGGTGCTCGATGGCGAGCTGCTGCAAGACCTTGGCGTCGGTCGAGTAGCCGGTCTTGGTCTTGCGCACCGGCGGGATGCTCATCTCCTCGAAGAGGACCTCCCCGAGCTGCTTGGGGGAGCCGATGTTGAAGGGATGTCCGACCTCCTCGAAGATGCGGACCTCCAGCTCCTCGATGCGCTCCTCTATCTCCCGGCCGACCTCTTCGAGCGTCGAGACGTCCACCGGCATCCCGACCTTCTCTATCTCCCCCAACACGTCCGCGAGCGGCAGCTCCACGTCGTAGTAGAGCCTTGCGAGGCCCATCTCCTCCATCTCCTCGTCGAGCTTGGGGACGAGCGCGTGGATCTGGGCCGCCCGGCGCGCCGCGTCGCGCACCGCCGGGTCCTCGTGCGCCACCTCGACCTCGGCCAGCTCCCGCTCGGAGGCCAGAGCCCCTAGCTCGTAGCTTCCGAGACCCGGCTTCACGAGGTAACCGGCCAGGTACGTGTCGAAGCTGGCTCCGTGTACGCCGAGCCGCTTCGCGTCGTGTACCTCCAGGTGCCTCTCCGGCCAACCATCGGTGACCCTAACCTCGCTCTCCGAGACGGCTACGCACCAACGCCCATCCCCGACCGGCGCGGCCCCGACCGGCTCGAACGACAGCTCGGGCGGTTCCTGGGAGACGTTGACCGCGAGCGTCTCGATGGGCGGGAGTTGCTCGCCGCCAGCGACCGGCAGCTCGGCGAGGCGTGGTTCTAGGCTACGAAACTCGTAGCGCCGGAACACGTCCCGGATCTCCGGCGAGACGCCTTCGAAGTGGAGCGCTTCGCCATCGAACTTCACCGGCGCATCGAAGCGCATGCGAGCAAGCTCCAGCGACAGAAACGCGTTCTCCCGGCCCTCCTCGAGCTTCTTGCGCGTCCCCTTCGCCTTGACCTTTTCGAGGTTATCGTACAGGTTCTCGACGGTGCCGAACTCCTCGAGGAGGTTCGCGGCGCCCTTGGGGCCGATGCCTTTTACGCCGGGAATGTTGTCCGAGGGGTCGCCGACCAGGGCCTTGTAGTCGGGGATCTGCTCCGGCGTCACGCCGTACTCCTCGATCACCTCTTCGCGCCCGTACTCTTTGGTCTCTGAGACGCCGCGCGTAGTCCTCAGGACCTTCACCTTGCCGTCCACGAGCTGCATCGCGTCCTGGTCGCCGGTGACGATCTTGAGCTGCACGTCCTCGGGGATGCGCCTGCTGAGGGTCGCCAGCACGTCGTCTGCCTCGAAGCCCTCGGCTCGCACGGTGGGAATGTTCATGGCCTCCAGGATCTCGTCGAGGTGGTCGAGCTGGGCCTTTAACTCTTCGGGCATGGTGGAGCGGTTGGCCTTGTACTCCGGGTA
>JAIVIG010000448.1 GCA_020200675.1 Actinomycetota bacterium | reverse complement strand
CCACTCTTCTGTTCTCCAAGAGAGCCCGCCCTCCTTTTGTTTTAAATTTTTTGTGGCATATACATTATATGTACCACTTCTGGTACCCAGCCGCCAGAGGGAGTACACCCTAACCGAGGGCGCGGGCGACCATCCAGAGGACGAGCACGCCCCGCGCGCTCCACGCGGCGGTACGTACCCAGTTGGAGAGGACGAGCCCGCTCCAGGCCCTCCTGTCGAAGCCCGAGCCCAAAGTCGTGTGGCGCGGCACCTGCAACAGCGCGGTGGAGAGCCACACGACGGCGACGAGGGCGAGGTCGATCAGCGCGGCGGCAAGCGGCCGCCCTCGGGTCGGCGGAAGACGAGCAGAAGAGCGGTCGCAGCCTCGACGAGCATCGGTGGGCCGACTACGTAGGTCGTCAGGCGAGAGTGCGCCTCCGAGTAAAGGGAGAACTTCTCTGGTCCTACCCTGGAGAAGAGCGGATAGTGGACCACCTGCACGAACCAGATGACGCCGACCATGAAGAGCGTCGCTGCGAGGTGCGCGAGCAGGACGTACTTCACCCGAGGGGCACCGGGTTCAAGGGCGAGGCGCGCTCTCCAGGAGTTTCCCGGCGGCGGCGAGGCCGGAGGTTACCGCTCCCTCGACCTTCGGGCCCGCGTAGGCGTCGCCGCAGAAGACCAGAGGCGGCGGGCCTTCTACGTAGACAAAGGGCTCGTCGTGCGGATTGGTTGGTTGACTGTACTCCCAATGGTAGACCGCGGTCGCTTTTGCGCCCGTTCCCACGTAGTCCTTCGCCTCCTCGAGGAGCAGGCGGGCCACTGTGGCGTCGTCGCTCCGGGCGTGCTCGCGGCTGAACTCGGGGCCGGCGTGGATCGTCACGGCCGGGACTTCGGAGATACCCTTCTTCCGGTTGTCCGCGACCCAGAAAAGCGGGTCGCCTCCGACCTGGACCCCGCCTGGATCCGGCGGGCGTAGTCGATGTTCTCGAGGACCTGTCGCGCCTCTTCTGGCAGAGGAACGCCGTTGTCGTCCACGAGCGCGAGCGCGGAGGGCGGGGTTAGTACGAGGGCGTCGGCGGTGCGTGCGGAGCCTCCAGCCACGACCTCCCAGCCTCGTTCGCCCCGGCGTAGTCCGCTCACCTTTACGCTGGTCAGCACGTCGAGATTCCCTGCCAGGTGCTCGGCGATGGCGGTCATGCCGCGCGTGCCCTTGTAGCGGGGGTGGCCATCTTCTTGGTACTCGCCGCTCGGGTCGGCGAAGCCGCGGGTCCACTCCTCGGCTACGCCGGCGGAGATCCAGCTTTCGACCATCTCCTCGAAGCGGTCGGAGCGGACGGTGAAGAACTGGGCGCCGTGGTCGAAGACGCCGTCGTCCACGAGATCCGTCCGCATGCGGCCGCCGACTTTTTCTTCCTTTTCGAGGACCGTGGCGCGCACACCCGCGTCCTGGAGGGTGCGGGCGGCGACGAGGCCGGAGAGGCCGGCGCCTACCACGATGCAGGATTCCATGCTACTAAGGCCTCCTTCCAGCTCGTTCGAGGGGTTTCGAGGAGCGGACCTGTACGTTGCCGGTCGGCGTCCCGTGGACGTTCATACGTTCGTCTCTTGGGATGTTCTGTTGGTTCGGTAGGCTCGCAGGAGAATGAGGGCGAAGGATACGCTGCTCATCAACGTTTACCGCCTCCTTTCATAGCCTTCACCTGCGTGCGGCGCCCTCCTCCGACGCCAGCATGCTCGCTGCTCTCTCGATGGTCTGGAAGTGGATGTCCACCGTGTCTTCGACCCTCTTCGCGTAGCCGCCGGCCATCGTCACGGCGACGGGGATGCCTCGCTCCCGGCAGCCTTCCAATACCATCCGGTCGGGTTCTGCGAGTCCATCTTTCGTCAAGCGGAGCCGGCCGAGCTTGTCGTTCTCGAAAGGGTCCGCGCCGGCGAGGAAAATCGCCAGCTCCCACCTCGCCGAGTCCAGCACCAGATCCAGGGCCCCCGAGAGGGCCGCGAGGAAGGCCTCGTCGTCGGCGCCGTCGGGGAGCGGCACGTCAAGGTCGCTCTCCTCCTTGTGGAAGGGGTAGTTCTTCGCGCCGTGGATGGAGAAGGTGAAGACGCTGGGGTCTCCCCGCAGGATGGAAGCCGTGCCGTTGCCCTGGTGGACGTCGGTGTCGATCACGACCACCTTGTCTACGAGCCCCTCTACTCTCAGGGCGCGGGGCGCGATGGCGGAGTCGTTGAAGACGCAGAAGCCTTCGCCACGGTCGGCGAAGGCGTGGTGGGTGCCGCCCGCGAGGTTCGCGGCGAGGCCCTCTTCGAGGGCGGCGCGGCAGGCGCCCAGAGTACCGCCCGAAGCGCGGCGCGAACGCTCGACCATCCACTCGGACCAGGGAAACCCGATCCTCCGCATCTCCTTGTCGGTCAGCGTGCCGGTGACTACCTTATTCAGGTAGGCCCCTTCGTGGGCGCGCAGGATCTCCTCGTCCGTGACCGGGCGGGGGACGCGCAGCTCCTCCGGCCCGCAGATGCCGTCCCGCTCGACCCTCTCTCGGAGCATCGAGTACTTCTTCATCGGGAACCGGTGTCCCTCCGGTAGCGGGAGCACGAACTGGTCCGAGTAGAAGACTTTCATGCCGCCTTGCCCTCCCAGAGTACGCGCCCCATGCGGGCAATCTAGTACATCCGCGTTGCGGGCGTTGGGCGGGCGTTCACTGCGATGCTTCACCCTGTGTTAGCATCCGGGCTTCGTACCATGGAAGATCCCCAGCAGACAAAGCTCTTCGAGGAAGACGCCGGAGAGATCTCCCCGCCGGAGAGGGGCCTGTACCTGGGTACCTCCGGCTGGTCCTACGCGGACTGGGAGGGAACGGTGTACCCGCCGGGGACCCCGCCCGCCGGCAGGCTCGCCGAGTACGTCAAACACTTCGCCACCGTGGAGATAGACTCGACCTTCTACGGTACTCCCAAAAGGACGACCGTCGAACGGTGGCGCAGGATCGCGCCCCGCGGTTTTCTGTTCGCCGCCAAGTTCCCGCAAAGAGATAACGCACGAGAAGAACTTGGTCGACAGTAAAGACGCCGCCGAATACTTCGTCCGTACCATGCAGGGCCTGGACGACAGGCTCGGTCCCCTGCTCCTCCAGCTCCCGCCTGACTTCACCGTCGAGGGAATGGACGTCCTCGACGCGTTCCTGGCCGAACTCCCCAAAGGCCCCTCTTACGCCGTCGAGGTGCGCCACCGAAGCTGGCTCGACTCGGACCTGTTTGACCTGTTGCGCGAGCACGGGGCCGCGCTCACGCTCGTCGACTACCCGCGGATGCCCCGACTCGAAGAGGCTACCGCTGGCTTCGCCTACATACGCTGGCTCGGGAACCGCCGCGAGTTCCCCTCGGGGCACACCTATCTCAAGAAGGACCGAGACGATGACCTGCGCTGGTGGTCCGAGCTGGTGGATCGCTTCCTCGAAGAAGGAAAGACCGTCTTCGCCTACGCGAACAACCACTACCAGAACCACTCGCCCTCTACGGTGGAGCGCTTTCTGGAGTTGAGGCGAGGCGATAGGTGAGCCCTCGCCCAAGCCGTCATCAAGAGCGGTTTTAATAACCGCCGATACCCTTTATGCTATAGCGCCTATGCAGATAAGGCAGCTTAAAACCGGGCAGGGCAAGGAATTCTCAAAGCACCTACCTACCCGGCCTTGATGGGCTGCGCGCGTTCGCCGTTATCGCCGTGCTCCTCTACCACGCCGAGCTGTCTTGGATCAGGGGCGGTTTCTTAGGCGTTGAGGTTTTCTTCGTCATCAGTGGCTACCTCATCACTACCTTGCTGCTAACGGAGTGGAATCAGCAGGGCCGCATCAACATTGTGGACTTCTGGCTGCGACGTGCCCGCCGGCTGCTCCCCGCGCTGTATCTGTTGCTTGTGGTCACGCTCGCGTTCGCCGTGGTGTTCCTGCCCGGCGAGGTCGCGAGGCTGCGCGACGAGGCGCTCGCAGCGTTCGCGTACGTGACCAACTGGTATCTTATTCTTGGCGAGCAGTCCTATTTCGAGACCGTCGGCCGGCCGTCGCTGCTGCAACACCTGTGGTCGCTGGCCGTCGAGGAGCAATTCTATGTGCTGTGGCCGCTGCTGCTCAGCGTCGCTCTCTGGGGAGTGGCTTCGAGACGACGCTGGCAACGGCGACACCTGGCACTGTTTGTCGCGCTCGCGGGCGCGGTTGGGTCGGCTTTGCTGATGGCTACACTTTATCAGCCTGGCGTCGATCCCTCGCGGGTCTACTACGGGACCGATACCAGGGTCGCCGGGCTGCTCTGTGGCGCCGCACTCGCCTTCGTGTGGATACCCGGACAGATCCCGCGGTGGGCGGGACGGGTCAGACCGTTACTGCTCGACGTAGCCGGCCTCGCTGCGCTCGGCGCGCTCGTCTGGTTCTATCTCCGGCTCGACCAGTACCAATCGTTCCTCTTCCGGGGCGGCTTCGCGCTGGTCGCACTCGCCACCGCCGTCGTGATCCTGGTCGCCGTCCACCCACATACACACCTGGGCTCGCACCTCCTGGGGTGGCGACCGCTGCGCTGGATCGGAGTGAGGTCGTACGGCATTTACCTGTGGCACTGGCCCGTCTTCATGCTTACCCGGCCTGAGCTCGATGTGCCCATCACTGGGGTGCCGCTGCTGGCCCTCAGGCTGGCGGCGACGATCATGCTAGCGGACCTATCGTACCGCTTCGTCGAGACACCGCTCCGCACCGGCGCGTTAGGGCGAGCTTGGAGGGCGTTGCGCGAGGCGCGAGGGGCACGGCGCTGGCGGCTGGGCGCCTACTGGTCCGGGGCCGTCGGGACGGGCGCAACCTTTTGCGTGGTGCTCGGCCTGGCCCTGGCACATGCCCAACCGCCGGACCCACCCTCTTACCTCTCAGTGGAGTCGATCCACACCGAGAGCTCGGGCGTTGGCGAGTCCGAGACAGCCCCCGCCGCTGATGTGCCCGCCGGTACCACCAAGGACCCTGTCACCGTCGTCGGCGACTCGGTGATGCTCGGTTCTGCCGGGGAGCTCGAGCGGGCCCTCGGCAACCCTGCTTTCGCTACGGATGTAAGTCTCCAGCCCATGGGCGCGATCGAGATCCTGAAGAAGCGCCGCGCCGCGGGCCGGCTCGGCGAGGCGGTGGTCGTCCACGCCGGCAACAACGTACCCTTCACGACCGAGCAGTTCGACGAGATGATGGGGGTGCTCGCGGACGTACGCGAGGTCGTGATCGTGAACGTGAAGGTCCCACGCGCCTGGGAACAGCCAAACAACGACGTGCTGGCCGATGGGGTGCGGCGGTACCCGGACAAGGCTGTGCTCGTCGACTGGCACGCCGCGAGCGCCGACCGGCCCGAGCTCTTCGTGGAAGACGGGATCCACCTCCAGCCTGAGGGCCAGCGAGTCTACGCCGACCTGATCGCCGCGCGCCTAGAAGCCCCATAGATCGAGTCCGGCGCACGCGGAGAGCACGGTTAAGAAGGGTCAAGAAACGACGGCATCCCCGGTCTCCTGGAGTGCTGCGCGAGGAGAACCTCGATGATGTCAGGTACATGCTGTGAAGCGTTACAGGCTGGCGCCGCGACTACTGCCCCCCTGGGGAACCGACGCTACGTCGAGCAGAAGCGGATTGGTTGGGAGATGGCGGTCAGGATCGAGAAGATCGTAGCCACGGTGCTCGACGAGGCCCACAAGCGGCAGGTGGAGAAGGTCATGGACACTCTTCGAGAAGGGCCGGAGGGCCTGTACAAGCGGCCTCCTTATTGATCCGAGGCTAGGTAGCGGTCATCCGCTCGAAGCGCACCTCTCGCGTGTCGTCCGTCAGCAAGGCGTGGAATCGAAAGCCGGTCGTTCTGTCAGTTTGGAGGGTTTGTATCCTTGAACTCCGTCGCCGACCACTCCCGTAGCAGCG
>JAIVIG010000447.1 GCA_020200675.1 Actinomycetota bacterium | reverse complement strand
GCTTCGGCTAGAACTCGAGTTCGTTCGCGTCTCGGCTTCACCGCGACGGAACGGGACCGGCGACCCCGTGGTAAAGGTGCCTGAGAGTCGGTCGCCGTAAACTAGCAGCGCATAGCTGCTGTGCCGTAGGACACTCCTTGCGTGCGGCTTCCTGCTCGAGGCGCGAAGTTAGGGGCATGGTGAATGGTCGCTGGAAACTACACTATATGTTGCGGTTTCGTGATTCTCTTTCCCGCGACGTAACTACAGGTGCGAACTTTCGCTCTAAGATTGTTTAGAGGGGGGACGTTGGTGAAGCGATAACCAAGGAGGTTGCTTTATGCCTATCGTCCGTATCGGCCTGCTAACCCTACCCCTCTCCGGTCTGCTCACCCTGTGGGCCACCATAGCCAGCAGCGCCTTCTTCGACTTCCCCGACGCGGCGGTCGACCACCAAGAGGTAGCCCTGGCCTACGGCTCCGTCGGCTACTTCCTGAGCCAGTTCGTAGGGTACGTGGTGGGCCTCACGCTGCTCACCCTGGGCGTCTTCGCCCTGACGGTCTACCTCTCCGACATCCGCGGGGAGCGGTGGACGCTTGGAGCGATGATCCTGAGCATCTTGGGTATCGGCCTGCTGCTCTCTCACTATGGCCTGCGTGCCTACGCCCTCCCGGCCCTGGGCGGGGCGTACCTAGGCGGCGAGCAAGGCGCCGTGGAGATGGCCAACATCATCTTCGGCGATCCGACCAGGAGCGTCTTCTACGCGGCCTTTCTGCTCTACTCCGCAGGCTTCATCCTCTTCGGTTTCGGGGTGTGGGGTTCCGGGACCCTCCCGCAATGGTCGGGGGTGCTCTTGGCCATCCACGCCCCGCTGCTCTCCGCGCCGCTGCCGGACCTCTTCTCGATTTTAGGTGCGTTGCTGCTGCTCGCAGGAGGAGGGTGGGTAGCTTTCACCGTCTTGCGCAGGCCCCCTGCTCGGGTGCGTGTTCAAACGGAGGCGGAGGCAAAGCCGCGGGCAACGAGCACGCGGGTAAGTAGGAGGTCCGGCGCTGCTTAAGAAACCGCAGGAGCCCGCACAGCGCAAGCGGAGCTCAGAGCGAAGCTCGCGGTGGCGCCGCTTCTTCGGGTTCGAGTAAGGAGGACTCGTGGCTGCATCGATTCTTCTTCGGTCCATGGGCACGACAGGGCTACCAGTGGCCCCAGGGTCTCGTGAGGGGCTTCCGCAGTTCCCGCCAAGAGATAGTCATTCCGAAGGATACCAATGGCCCTTAGCGAAGCGTGCGGCCGCCCTGTCGGCCTCGCCCGCTTGGCTAGCGGGGGTGAGATAAGGGGTGGCGCAGAGAGGAACGACGGAGAGGGTGCTCATGGGATGCGGGGGCCTGGCGATACTGGGCGTTCTTGCCGTCGTCCTGCTATCCCTCGGAGCGATCCTTGGTAGGTCCGATGTCGACGTGGAGCCTATCGAAGAACCCATCGAAGACATTTTGGACGAGCGAGTCGAGGACGACGAACTTGCCCAGGTGCAACCGGGCGCGCAACCAGTCGAAAGCACTCCACAGAACGCGTCTTCCCTCGTGGTTAGGGTGTCGGGCCCGCAAGGCACCGCCTACTCGGGAGAATACGGTACCTCCCAAGGCGGAATGATACCCGTGGACGGGGTACTGGGAGCCGTACCCGCGGAGTTTGGGATCGAGACCGGGAGCGGCGCGTTCGGCGATGTTAGCGCCGTCTTCCGGAAGAACCAGCCTGTGCCGGGAACGATGAGGGCGGAGGTGTTGTCTGCCGGCGAGATCGTGGCCGAGGGCCAAACCTCGGAGGAATCGGACTGGGTGGAAGTCAATTGGTCTCCGCAAGGTTAGAACCCGTGGCTACCGGAGGCGGTGTACCAGCGTCGCCGCAGGAGCGTCCACAGCGCCGCTCGTGGCTATTGCGGTGGTTAGGCTTCTAGGGGTGTTCTGATCGTCTGATGGCTAGAAGCGTCGAACACTACACCGCGGCAGAGGCCGCCCGCATCCTGCGCCTTTCGTCTCAGCGCGTGAGGCAGCTGCTTGCCAGCGGCGAGCTGCGGGGCGTACGCGACGAGGTGGGCCACTGGGAGGTGGACGCCCGCAGCGTGCACGCACTCCTCGACGAGCGCCGGGAAGTCCTCTTCGGGGCATTGGAGGACCCCCAGAGGCTCTCGGAGCTGGAGGCGGAGGTACGGGAGTTGCGCTACCTCTTGGGCCGCGCAGAGGCCCGCCTGGACATGAGCGCTCAAGCCGAGTTCACGTTGCGGGAGGCCTTGGAGCGCGAGCGAGCGAGGGCAGAGGAACTCGAGTCCGAACTACAGGAGGCCCGAAGGTCGAGGCCAGAGTCGTCAGGACCGCCCGAGGCGACCGACAAGGGGACTACCAACGACACTATACCGCCCGCGCCGCAGGAGCCCGTAAAGCGGCGCTCGTGGCTCGTGCGGTTCTTCTCCGGGCCGTAACCACGAGAGAAAAGGGAGCCAGTTGAACGAACAACAGCAGACGCCGTTCGGACGAGCGGGAGAGCCGACCAGGGAGATACCGCTTGGGCGGCCCCTCGGACGAGTGGACGAAGAGGGCCACCAGTCCGGGCGAGATGAAGAGACCCCGCTCGGACAAGGGTTCGTGCCAGGGGATCTCGCGCGCATCGAGGTGGGCTTCTTCCGCCACGAGATGAACCTCAAAGAGGTGTTCGCCTACTTCGAGCACGAGGACGACGCGGAACATGCCATAGCGCTCCGCGGGGAGCCTCAGGAGACGGACCCGCCCACCGGTGGCACCAAGTTCAGCGGGGTGTCGCTGCGCGCGACCGTGCCCGCCGACGCGGCCCCCGGCGTTTACCGTTTCCGGCGGCTGGAGGCCGAAACCTACGGGGGGCGGCGGTTGCCGTTCGACCAGAGC
>JAIVIG010000195.1 GCA_020200675.1 Actinomycetota bacterium | reverse complement strand
GTTCTGTACCGTCTCCTTGCCGAGGTAGTGGTCTATCCGGTAGATCTGGCGCTCCCTGAAGTAACGGCGGATGTCCCGGTTTAGCTCTCTGGCGCTCGCGAGGTCCCGCCCGAACGGCTTCTCCACCACGAGCCGCGCCCAGCCGCCGTTCTCCCCCTCGTTCATCCCCGCCTCCCCGAGCCTCTCGACGATGGGCGAGACGAGCGAGGGCGACGACGCCAGGTAGAAAGCCCGGTTCCCCCGCGTTTCCCGCTCCTCGTCTAGCTCCTTGAGGAGACTTTTTAGCTCGCGGTACGTTTGGGGATCTTTAGAGTCGCCCGGCAGGTAGAAGATACCTCTGGAGAACGAGTCCCAGACGTTGTCCGAGACCTTGCCGGGGCGTTGCTGGTCTAAGGCAACACGCAGTCTTTTGCGGAACTCATCGTGGCTTAACGCTGTCCGCGAGACGCCGACGACGGCGAACTCCATCGGGAGACGGCGCCCCTCCGCGAGGTCGTAGAGGGCCGGGATGAGCTTGCGGGCCGTGAGGTCGCCGGAGGCACCGAAGATCACCGCGACGGCGGGCTCCGGAACCCTGGGGAGCCGCGTATCGTCGCGGAGAACGTCCGCTGAGAGCTGTGTACCGGCCACCGACGTCCTCCTAGCGCTGCTCGGGGTACTTTGTGCTCGCCTCCTGGATCGCGTGCCCGCCGAACTCGCCGCGCAGGGCCGCGATGACCTTCATGGCGAAGGAGTCGTCCTGACGGGAGGCAAAGCGAGCGAAGAGCGAGCCTGCGATGGCGTGGGCGGGCACGTCTTCGTTTATCGCTTCGAGGACCGTCCAGCGGCCCTCGCCGGAGTCCTCGACGTAGCCGCGGATGGTGCTCAAGTCGGCGTCCCGCTCGAAGGCCCTCTCAGCAAGCTCCAGGAGCCAGCTGCGGACGACGCTCCCCTGATTCCACAGGTGAGAGACGGCGCGGAGGTCGAGGTCGTACTGGCTCTTTTGCATGATCTCGAACCCTTCGGCGTAGGCCTGGAGCATGGCGTACTCTACCCCGTTGTGGACCATCTTGACGAAGTGCCCGGCTCCGGCGCCGCCCATGTAGGCGTAGCCGTCCTCGGGGGCGAGGGTCTTCAGGGCGGGCTCTACGTGCTCGTAGGCCACCCGGTCGCCGCCGACCATGAGGCAGTAGCCGACCTGGAGGCCCCAGACCCCACCGCTCGTCCCCGCGTCCAGAAAGCGCAATCCCCTCTCGCGGAGCATCTCCGCGCGGCGGATAGTGTCGCGGAAGTAGGAGTTGCCACCGTCTATGAGGATATCGCCCTCGTCCATCATGCCGGCGAACTTGAGGAGGGTCTGCTCCGTAACGTCCCCGGCGGGGACCATCGTCCAGATCACACGCGGCGGAGAGAGCATCTCGACCATCTCCTCCATCGAGTAGGCGCCCTCGGGCCCCTCGGAGACCAGTTCATCCACCGGCCCCGGCGAGCGGTTGCCGGCGACCACGCGGTGCTCCCCGCCGCGTACCAGGCGACGCACCATGTTCGCCCCCATCCTGCCTAGGCCGTAAAGACCTATCTCCATTTAGCTCCCTTCGGTCGAAAGCTGTCAGCAATCAGCTCTCAGCTTCTTTGTCCTAGTTGATCGCTGAAGGCAGAGAGCTCAAGATTGGCGGACGACCTGCCGGCTCTTGTCCTTTATCCCCTCCAGCAACTCGTCGAAGGAGTCGGCGAACTTCGCCACACCCTCCTTCTCCAGCGCTTCCGTGACGCTCTCGTAGACTACCCCGGCCTCTTTGAGTCTCACGATAAGCGCCCTCGCCTCGTCCAAGCCCTCCTCGATCGGGCTTCCGCCGGGGCTTGCTGAACGGACCTCGCCGTGGTCCATGAACGCCTCAAAAGTGTCGGTGGGCATGGTGTTCACCGTTTCGGGGCCAACGAGCTCCTCGACGTACATTACGTCCCCGTACTCAGGGTTCTTCGTGGAGGTCGAGGCCCAGAGGGGACGCTGTTTGGTGGCGCCCTTGGACTCCAGGAACTCCCAGTCTTCTCCGGAGAAGATCTCCTCGAACGCCTGGTATGCCAGCTTCGCGTTGGCTATGGCGAGTTTTCCTTGCAGATCCTTGCGTCCGACTTTTTCCAACCGCTTATCTGCCTCGGTATCCACGCGGGAGACGAAGAAGCTCGCGACGCTCGCCACCAGGGAGGGGTTGCCGCCGGATGCGACGAGGCGCTGGAGGCCCCGGATGTAGGCGTTGGTTACGGCGCGGTAGCGTTCAAGGGAGAAGATGAGGGTGACGTTGATCGAGTGTCCGGTGGCGATCATCTCCTCTATCGCCGCCAAACCCGGCAGCGTCGCCGGTATCTTCACCATCAGGTTCGGCTCGTTCACCATCCCGTGCAAACGGGTAGCTTCCTCGACGGTCGTCAGGGTGTTATAGGCGAGGTCCGGGGAGACCTCCAGAGAGACGTAGCCGTCGAGCCTGCCCGTCCTCTCATAGACGGGCAAGAGGAGGTCACAGGCGTCCCGGATATCCTCGCGGGCGAGTGTGAGGAAGATCTCCTTCGGGTCGTCCTCCTTCTCGGACAGCTCCTGGAGTTGCTCGTCGTAGAGGCTCGATTCGGAGATCGCCTTCTGGAAGATCGTGGGGTTCGAGGTAACGCCGACGACTCCCTCCTCGATCATCCGCTCAAGGTTGCCGTTCTGGATGTCGTCGCGCGAGAGCGAGTCCATCCAGACGCTCTGCCCGATCCCGGCTAGCCTCTGCAAACGCTCGTTCATTTTCTCCTCCTGAGATGCCGCCTATCACTCGACCACCCGGTCCCCTGACAGTCTACACCCGGCAGGCCCTATTGATGACTAGGAGTGTCCCTCGGCGGGATGGGTGTCCTTGAACGCCGGGGTGCCGGG
>JAIVIG010000194.1 GCA_020200675.1 Actinomycetota bacterium | reverse complement strand
TGACATACCAGATCGTCAACGAGCTCACGCAGAGGGACATCGGCCAGTCCACGGCCGTCGGCATCGGGGGCGACCCGATCATCGGGACGGACTTTATCGAGATCCTGCAACAGTTCGAGGCCGACCCGGAGACCGACTGCGTCGTGATGATCGGCGAGATCGGGGGTAACGCTGAGCAGAACGCCGCCGAGTACGTCCAGAGCGAGATGACCAAACCGGTCGTCGCGTACATCGCCGGCTTCACCGCTCCCGAGGGCAAGACGATGGGCCACGCGGGCGCCATCGTCTCCGGCGGCGACAGCACGGCCGAGGCGAAAAGCGAGGCCCTGCAGCGCGCCGGCATCCGGGCCGCCACGAACCCCTCGGAGGTCGCGGAGCTCGTGGCCGAGGCCCTGGACGAACGCTCTTAGGAGGCGGAGCAACCGTGGGTTACAAACGCTGGAGACCCAACAGCCGTAGGAACAGGCGGCGAGCAGGATCCCGGAGAGGAGCGGCGCAAGGGGCCAACAAGACCTTCTTCGTGGTCGCGGGGCTGTTCATCCTCGCGATACTCCTCCTCCTCGGGGCGCTCGCGCTCTTTACCAGCTAGGCTGGATCGCCACGGCATACCACTCCAGACGCCATCCTCCCCATCGCCGCGAGCCTGCACGGGCCGTCGCTCAGAAACGGCAGGTCGTGCGGCATCTCGGGTTCGGGGGCGGAGAAATAGCAGACCCATGGTGCAAAGGGCGACGAGAGCTTACCACCGGCCCCGGAAGGGGTATAGTAAAGCGTCCCCGATCGCTGTGCGGGACCCGGGTTAGACTCTATCAGGAGTAGCGATGGCCAGATCTATGAACCCACCCAAGCGTCGCGCGGGCCGGCTCAGGAGTTGGTTGCTCGAAGGCCAGATAGTGGAGCCGGAAGGCCCGCAGGCCAGGGAGGGCCAGCCTCACCAGCACCCCTGGTGGCAGGTGGTGTGTCTGACCGGGGTGGATTACTTCTCGACTCTGGGCTACATCCCGGCTATTGCGGGACTCGTGGCCGGGGCGCTCTCGCCCATAGCCACCCTGCTCATCGTGCTGCTGACCCTCTTCGGGGCCCTGCCGATGTATCACCGCGTCGCCGAGGAGAGCCCGCACGGGCAGGGTTCGATCTCGATGCTCGAACGCCTGCTCTCTTTCTGGAAGGGCAAATTGTTCGTGCTCGTCCTGCTGGGTTTCGTGGCGACCGGATGGCTGGTTACGATCACCCTCTCCGCGGCAGACGCAACGGCCCACATCGTCGAGAACCCGCTGGTACCGGAGTCGTTCGAAGACCACCGGGTCGCCATCACCCTCGTGCTGCTGGCGCTCCTGGGAGCGGTCTTTCTCAGAGGCTTCAAGGAGGCCATCGGCCTCGCAGTCCTCCTGGTTGCGGCGTACCTGCTGCTGAACCTCGTGGTCGTAGCCGCCGGCTTCTACGAGATTGTCGTAAACCCCCAAACCCTCAACAACTGGCAGAGCGTGCTGCTCACCAACTACGGTAGCCCGCTGGCGATGATCAGCGCGTCTCTGGTGGCGTTCCCGCTGCTCGCGCTCGGTCTCTCGGGCTTCGAGACCGGCGTGAGCATGATGCCGCTCGTGCGCGGAGAGCCGGGAGACCAGCCGGAGCGTCCTGTGGGCCGCATCCGCAACACGCGCAAGATGCTAACCACCGCCGCCCTGATCATGAGCTTCTACCTGCTCACGACCAGCTTCGTGACCGCCGTGCTCATTCCCCAGGAGGAGTTCCAGGAGGGCGGCGAGGCAAACGGGCGTGCGCTCGCATACGTGGCGTACGAGTACCTGGGCGACACCTTCGGCACGATCTACGACCTGAGCACGATCACGATTCTGTGGTTCGCGGGGGCGTCTGCGATGGCGGGTCTTCTAAACATCGTGCCCCGCTACCTGCCCCGCTACGGCATGGCGCCGGACTGGACGCGGGCGATCAGGCCGCTGGTGCTGGTCTACTCGGTTATCGCTTTCGTGATCACCATCATCTTCGAGGCGAACGTAGACGCCCAAGCCGGGGCCTACGCGACCGGCGTCCTGGCGATGATGACCTCGGGCGCTTTCGCCGTAACCCTGGTCTCCTGGCGCCGGGGATCGGAGTGGACGGCGTACGCGTTCGGGCTGGTGACCCTCGTGTTCGCCTACGCCATCGTAGCCAACGAGATACAGCGGCCCGACGGCATCATCATCTCCTTGTTATTCGTCGGCGCAATAGTCACGACCTCCCTGATCTCGCGGGTCCAGCGCTCGACCGAGCTGCGCACGGAGAGGGTGGAGCTAGACGAGACGGCAGAGCGATTTATCGAAGAGGCGGCACGCGGGAGCGACATCCACCTGGTCGCCAACCGCCGCCAGACCGGCGACGAGCGCGAGTACGCCGAAAAGGAAAAAGAGCAGCGCGAGGACAACCACATCCCACCGGATGAGCAGATCCTCATCCTGGAGGTCGACGTGGAGGACGCCTCGGAGTTCGCGGACGTGCTGGAGGTCGCGGGAGTGGAGGTCGGCGGTTACAAGGTGCTGCGCGCCAAGAGCTCGACCGTCCCCAACGCCATCGCCGCCTTCCTCCTGTACCTTCGCGACACTACCGGCAAGAAGCCCCACTGCTACTTCGGCTGGACGGAGGGCAACCCGATCATCTACCTGATCCGCTACATCCTCTTCGGCGAGGGAGACACCGCCCCCGTCACCCGCGAGGTGCTGCGCGAAGCCGAGCCAGACCCCAAACGTCGCCCCGCCATCCACGTCGGCGGCTAATACGGAATCCGGGTGGAGAGTTCGATACGCCTGCTGTTCGGGAGTAGGGAGTAGGGAGACGCTTCGCTCTCCCCCGGCGAGACGCCGGGGGTTCCAGAGTCGGGGAAAACAACTACTCCCTACC